>JBKPNV010000237.1:0-5129 GCA_046732795.1 Acidobacteriota bacterium | reverse complement strand
ATCGAGCGACACCACCTGATCCCGGGAACACGACGAGCGGCCGCTCCGCTGTAACGACCCCGTGGCGCCGCGCGTGATACAGCACGAGCGCCGCCTGCAACAGATCTTCATAACTGCCGTTGGTGCACGATCCGATCAAGGCCTTGTCGAATCGAATGCGTTCAGCAGCCACCTCGTCGGCGGGAAACGCATTGCCGGGACTGAAGGGCTTGGCGATCATCGGCGCGACCGCGTCGAGCGAGAGCTCTTCATCGATCTCGTATCGCGCGTCTTCACCGGGGATCACTTGCGGATACGGCAAGTCAACGATGCCCTTGGCCGCGTACCACACCCGCGTTGTTTCATCTTCCGCGAAGATGCCGTTGAGCGCCTCTGCCTCAGCCATCATGTTGGCAATCGTGTTTCGATACGCGATCGGAAGCTGGCGATTGCTGTCCACGAACTCGACCGACATTCCCTGCGCCTGTCGTCTGCCCCAGCGGCGCAGCAGCTCGAGCACGATGTCCTTGCCACTTACCCAGGGCTGAAGCTCGCCTCGCACGACGACTCGCCGAGCCTTCGCAAGCGTGAAGTAGATGTAACCCGTGGCCCAGCCGAAGCCCAGCGTCGTCGAGCCCACGCCCATGCCGACCGCGCCATATGCCCCATAGGCGCGGCTGTGCGAGTCGGCGCCGGGAATGAATTGACCGGGGAGCACGAGTCCCTGCTCGGGAAAGTAGAAGTGAAAGATGCCATCGCCCGGCGTTGCGTAATACGGCGGCACGAGACCCTGCGCGCGTGCGAATGCCCGGCCGATGCTCGTTTGTTTCTCATCATCGTCGCGGCCGGTGAAGACAAAATGGTCGTTGGCGATCGCAGCCTGGCGCGGACGGATGACATTCCCCCCCGTGATCTGGTTGAACGTGTGGATCGCAAACGGCGCAGTGCCGTCGGAGGCAGGAAGCAGATCGGCATATACGCGCAACGTGTCGCCGGACTTGAGCGTTCGTTGATCTTTGTCGACGCGGTGCGCCCAGATGATCTGCTCGGTCGTCGTCAGAGATCGTGCGATAGAAGGGTCGGGGAATTCGATGAGGGGTGCTGTGGCGATGGCGGCGCGGACCTCTCGCCGACCCACCGCGACGATACCGCCGCTTCGCCGCAGCTCGTCTTCCTTGGGCGTGAGAGGAACTGGTTGGTAGACCCGACCCTGGGTGACGTTGGTGAGCTCGCGTGACGCGGGATCGAAAGCGAATTCATCGCCATCGCGCGCGTCGGCGACTGCTTGCGGGCTCTGCACGACATGCAGTCCGAGGTTGAGGGCGTTGCGACGGAAGATGTCGCCCATGTTGTCGCCGCAGACGATAACCATCTCGAGCCCGGCCTCTTCGGCAATGCCCTTGAGGCCAGCCGGGCTCATTTCCCGCGATGAGCCGATCGCAAATCGGTCGCCCGCGATCACGAACGTCTCGCCGCGATGGACCCGAGCCCGAAAGTCGGGCATCAGGTAACGGAACGAACCGGCCTTCCATCGCTCGTCGAGCGTCTCGAGGCTCTCGGAGACGCAATCGGCTGCGGGTGTGATCTGGTCGGTATCGATCGCGTCGAGTTTGCGGCCATATTTCGTTCCGGCCAGCTTGGGATCCCAGAAGATCAGCGCGCGTCCGTGGATTGGCGTGCTGACCGCGAGGGTTGGTTGAGAGTGTGGAAGTTGGTCGAGATCCGCGCCTGGCCAAAGCTCGGCTCGACGGATTATGTTCATATAAGACAACATCTTAGCGTCACACGCACGGCTCTGATAGAATTCAGTTCTACGCCGGTAACCCGGTCACTCATGGACATCCCTCGAGAATCTGCCCTCGCCGAGCCACGTCAGCCGGTAGAGCGACGTGCCCAACGGCAGGGACGTGCCGCGACCGCACCGCCCGCGCCGGTCCAGCGCACGGATCCGGCAGACCTCAAAAATCCGGCTCTCTACATCAACCGCGAGTTGAGCTGGCTCGAGTTCAACGAGCGAGTCCTCGCGCAGGCGCGTGACTCATCGCATCCGCTGCTCGAGCGCGTGAAGTTTCTCGCGATCACCGGTACCAATCTCGACGAGTTCTTCATGATTCGAGTAGCGACGACGCTGAAGAAGCTTCGCGAAGAGATTGAAGACGTCGCGCCCGATGGATACAACACGGAGCAGCAGCTCGAGGCGATGCGCGCCCGGGCGCGGCGGATGTTAAGCGATCAGGCCGCGACCTGGAGCGAGTTGCGCAAACTGCTCGAGAAAGAACAGATCTCGTTTCTCGACGAGGACGCCTGGACGCCGGCCGTACGCGAGCACCTGAGCGGCTACTTCTCGCGGGAGATCTGCCCGGTGCTCACGCCGCTTGCATTCGACCCGGGCCATCCGTTCCCGTTCATTTCGAATCTGAGCAAGAACTTTGCCGTCGTCGTGCGGCATGGCGGCCGTACGAAGTTCGCCAGGGTCAAAGTGCCGGACGTGCTTCCGCGATTCATCCCGCTGCCCGCGGCGATCAGCCCGGCAGGGGGGCTGACCTGCGTCTTCATCGAGGACATCATTCGCGCGAATATCCAGGAGCTCTTCACGGGAACGCAGGTCAAGGGCGCGTATTTGTTCCGAATCATCCGGGATACGGACCTCGAGATCGAAGAGGACGAAGCTGACGATCTGCTGGAGAGCATCGACCGCAGCCTGCGTCAGCTCCGGCGCGGTGCCATCTCGCTGCTGCACGTCGAGGCCGGAATGCCGACGCGCGTCCTCAACATCCTCGCCGAGAACTTCGAGGTCAGCGACGAGGTGGTCCTCCGTACCCAGGACCGTCTTGGCTTCGGCGACTGGGCCCAGCTCACGCGGCTTCATCGACCCGAGCTGAAGGACGCGCCGTTCTCGCCGCACAGCCTGTGGCGCAATGACGAAGATCCCGAGGTGATCTTCGACCAGATTCGCTACCAGGACATCCTGGTGCATCACCCCTTCCAGTCATTCGCGTCGGTCGAGACATTCCTACGGGCGGCCGTGCAGGATGCGCACGTCACGGCGATCAAGATGACGCTGTACCGCATCGGCTCCAACTCGCCGCTGATTCCGCTGCTCATCGCGGCGGCCGAAGCCGGCAAGCAGGTGGCCGTGCTCGTCGAGCTGAAGGCGAGGTTCGACGAGCGCAACAACATCCTGTGGGCCAAGCGGCTGGAATCGCACGGCATCCACGTCGTCTACGGATTCACCAACCTGAAGACGCACGCGAAGCTGTGTCTCGTCGTGCGCCAGGAGGCGGACGGCATCCAACGCTACGTGCACACGGGCACGGGGAACTACAACCCGGACACGGCCAAGGTTTATACCGACCTCGGTCTCTTCACCGCCGACCCCGACATCATCAGCGACGTGTCCGACGTGTTCAATTACCTCACCGGCTACTCGAATCAGAAAGAATTCCGGGCGATGATCGTCGCCCCTGTACAGCTCCGCCAGCGGCTCAGAGAACTGATCGAGCGAGAGATCGAACATGCCCAGGCTGGACGGCCAGCGCGGATGATGATCAAGGTGAATGCGATCACCGACGACCAGATGGTTCGCCTGCTCTATCGCGCCGCGCAGGCGGGCGTGTCAATGGACCTGATGGTGCGCGGGATCTGCTGTCTGCGCCCCGGCGTTCCGGGCGTGAGTGACATCATCCGCGTGCGCTCGATCGTAGGCCGATTCCTCGAGCACTCCCGCATCTACTGGTTCCACAACAACGGGCAGGAAGAGATGTATATCGGGAGCGCCGACCTCATGGAACGCAATCTGGACCGGCGCGTCGAGACGCTGGTGCCGATTCGTGACGCGGAGATCCTCGAGCACCTGCGCGACATCGTCCTGGGCGCGTACATGCGAGACACCGACCGCGCCATGGTCCTGGACTCATCAGGACACTACGAACGCCCACCGAAGGGCTCGGAACACTTCGACGCGCAGCAATTCCTGATTCGCCACTACGCGGACACGCTCGGCGAACCGTAAGCCGGTTACCAGGTCGCTAGGTAGCCGGGTTGCCGGGCGCGACCGCATCACCGCGCTACCCAGCTACCACTACCCGCTACTTCGGCCGCGGACCGACGAACGCGATCGGCGCGGCGAGGATCAGGCCGGCAATCGTGATGAGAAAGGCCACCGGGCCGAGCGGCCAGAGCAGGGCCAGTGTCAGTTTCGTCGCCGGCGAACCGTCGGTCCGCCACAATCCGATCAGCACTCCCACCACATAGCCTGTTAGAAGCACGCGCACGTGTGCCACTGTATTGCTGACTCAGAGATGGTGCAAGAGTTCAGACCGCTGATGAAACTTGCCGGCCCCGTCATCCTCGCCGAAGTAGGCTGGATGAGCATGGGCCTGGTCGACACGATCATGGTCGGACGACTCGGCCCGGCGGCGATCGCCGCTGCCGGTATGGGTAGCGGCGTCTTCACCGCAATCGTCATCTTCGGCATGGGCCTGATGCTTGGCCTCGATGCGTTCGTGTCGCAGGCGCACGGCGCCGGCGATGAGCGCGAGTGCCTGCTGTGGCTGCATCAGGGTGTCTGGCTCGCCTGCAGCGTCGCGCCGATCGCGATGGGGCTGACATGGTTCGTGTACGGCACCCTGGACCATTGGGGGCTGCATCCAGAAACGCGAGGGTTGGTCGGGCCTTACATGCGCGTGATCGCGCTCGGCGCGCTGCCGCTGCTTCTCTACGCTGCATTTCGCCGCTATCTGCAGGGCATGCATCTGGTGCGGCCGATCATGATCGCGCTCGTGACCGCCAACGTCATCAACGCGGCCGCCAACTGGGTCCTGATCTACGGCAACCTTGGAATGCCCGCGCTCGGCGTCGCGGGTTCCGCCTGGGCAACGAACGCGGCGCGCGTGTACATGGCCGCGTTCCTCTATGCGGCTATCCGGCTCGAGCATCACCGACGCGGGCATCGCCACCCGAAGGTCTCTCTCCGCTTCGATACCTCGCGCATTCGACGCCTCATCGGGTTGGGGTTCCCGGCCGCATCGCAGGTCGCGCTCGAGGTCGGTGTGTTTGCGCTCGCGACGGCGCTCGCAGGACGACTCGATCCGGTCTCGTCGGGGTCTCATCAGATCGCGCTCAACATCGCATCGCTCGCATTCATGGTC
>JBKPNV010000236.1:0-8653 GCA_046732795.1 Acidobacteriota bacterium | reverse complement strand
AACGACGCGGATGTTCGACAAGCCCGAGATCATGGTGCGGTTCAAGTGCGATGTCCACGGGTGGATGCAGGCGTGGGGCGGCATCGTTGCGCACCCGTTCTTCGCGGTAACGAAGCCCGACGGCAGTTTCGAGATCAAGGGGCTCCCCGCGGGAACGTTCACGATCGAGACGTGGCACGAGCAGTACGGCCTGCAGACGCAAACCGTGACCGTGGACGGCACCGCGCCTGGAACCGCGGCCTTCTCGTACAAGGCCAGCTGACGCTCTTCAATATACCGCGGGCGCGTGCGCTCGCGGTACTCGCCCGCCCAGGTCTCGTTCAACGGCCTCCTGCACTTCGAGCGCGGCTTCGGTTTCGAAGCCGCGATGACGGCCGTCCTCGAAGGACTGGAAACCGATGTCCTCGTAGAACGACTCCATTGCTTCGATATCCTGAATCTCGGCCCGGTCAGCGATTTCGAGCGCGTGCTGCAGTTCGTGTGCGAGCAGCGCGATTTGGCGACGTGGCGCCAACGTCACGTTGATGTCCACGCGCACGTAACGGACGTCGTTGACGCTCGTCACGAACTTCAGCTGCGCGCCGAGACGCTCGGGCATCCGCATGTCGCCGTCGACGAACACGAGAATCGATGAGGCCTCGACTTTGTCGACGACGGCGCGAAGCGTCGGCGATTGCGTGAGACCGTGATCGAACAATGATTTCAGGCGCGCATCGAGGACGCGGACGCGTGGCGCCGTTTCGGCCGAAACACTGTATGGAAGAACGACTATCAGCAGCAAGATGAAAGACGAACGTGGACTCATGCTTTTCACTGTATGGACGCACGACGCCAGATCCTACTGAGCGTACGACGCTTCTTCTTTGAGCCAGCCGCTGTACTCCTCGGCGGTTTGAATCTGGTAAATGCCCTTCATGCGGTAGTGCCCGAGACCGCACAGCTGTGAGCACGCGATATCCCACTGACCGGTCTTCGTGGGTGTGAACCACACTGGCTGCACGATGCCCGGAATCGCGTCTTGCTTTACGCGCATCTGCGGCAGCCCGAAGCTGTGGATCACATCCTTGCTCGAGAGGAACACGATGACCGGCTTGCCCACGGGTAGATTGAGCCGCCCATTGACAACGACGTCGTCCTTCCCGGTAGCTTCGTCGCGGTCGAGGCCAAGGGGATTGTCGGGGCTCACGAGTCGAATATCCGTACGGCCAAAGACGCCATCAGCGCCAGGGTAGTGAACGTTCCACGCGAACTGTTCAGCAACGACGCGAACGACAGTCGCCTCGCTCTCGGGTGGAGGAGCGGCATCGACGTGTCTCGTCCAGAAGGGAATCGAGAAGAAGGCGAGAAGCACGATCTCCGCCACGAGCACTCCGCCCTCGACCCAGCTCGACCATGCTCCACGGACGCCACGGTAATCTGCGGTTGGATGCGCGCCCCGCCGGAAGCGAAACAGCACGTAGATGAAGAAGATGCTCCAGCCGACGAAGAGCACCAGCATCAGCCAATGCACGAGTGCCATGATGCGGTCGACTTCGCCGGCGTGCGCCGACGCGGCCACCGGAAGCCCCAGCCAGCTCAGGATGGGGTCCATTGCTCCGCCTCGCGTGACCGCCGTACGAGTTTGAAGATGAACCGGGCGAAACCTGCCAGCACGATCACCGTGACACCCATCAGCACGCCGATGCCGCTGTTCAGGCTCTCGCGCATCAACATGTCTTCACCGCCGAAACACACAGGACATGCCATAGGACCCGTCTAATTTCGAATGCTGTGAAAAGCGTCCTGGAAGCGGGCGCCGAAAAGGTGATCGGCTTCGCTGTAGAGCACCGATGCGAGGAGCCCGACGAAGAGAAACGCCGTCAGCGCCAGCGGCCACATCACCATCGGCCGCTCACCTTTCAGGTGCATGAAGAAGATCGCCACGAGCGAGGCCTTGACCGTCGCTATGGTCAGCGCGACGATCACCGTTTCGACTTCGGGCAGGTCCAGGTACGACACGCCCACTGTGATGAGCGTCAGAACGAGCAGCGTCCCGAACACCATCACATACCCCCTCACCTGAGACGCAACGTCTTTGGTCATACGCTGAAGAAGCCCTGTCAACTCCCAATGTATCTGTTTACCCAGTCGGATACTTAGCCACGGAGGGCACTTCTGCTCACGAAGGGAATCTCGGACTCATAACAAATATAAGACTGGGAACAGGAAAATCCAGACGACGTCGACAAAGTGCCAGTAGATACCCGCCACTTCGATCCGATTCGTAAAACGCTCGGGATCAGTGCGCCACATCCGCGTGCCGGGTCCCCAGAAGTAGGCGTTGACGATCATGCCGGCAATCACGTGGATCGCGTGCAGCCCGGTCATCGTGAAATACAGCCCGAGGAAGTTGCTCGTTGACGGATACAGGTGATGCGAGAATTTGTCGCTGTATTCGATCGTTTTGACCACGAGGAACGTCGCGCCGCACAGGAGTGTGAGTCCCATGTAAAGCCGGTACTTCGGCAGGCTGTGGCTCTTCAGCGATGCCCAGGCCATGACCATCGTCACTGATGAGGCGATGAGCACAACAGTGTTCAACGTCGCCAGCGGTACGTTCACGATCGTTGACTGGTCCGGCCACGTCTGCGCTCCAGTGCGCAGGAGCGCGTACGACGAGAACAGCGAGCCGAACAGCATCACCTCAGACGCGAGAAACAACCAGATCCCGAGCTTCGGGTTGGTGAGGCCCGTATCAGGTCTGACTTCCGTCGTGTAGGGGATGTTCATCGGGATGGCCGCGGCGACGCGCGATGTCAAATATGTTCCTCAGCCGTGGCTGCCTGCGGTAGGAATCCTTCGGGGGCGCCGGGCGCGCTGTACTCGTACGGATCTCTCACGACCCGCGGGACGCGATGGAAGTTGCCGTGCGCGACGGGTGGCGTCGGCGCCGCGGACCATTCGAGCGTCGTCGCTTCCCAGGGGTTGGCGCCCGCGGTGCGCCCGGATCGCAGGCTCCACACCAGGTTGGCGACGAAGAAGAGCTGGAAGAAGCCGAGCGCCAGTGCCGCATACGACATGGGCACGTTCAGCGACAACGTCCCCTGGGCGTGCGTGTAGAGCATGCCGCCATCCCACAGCCGTCGGTTCACTCCCGCCAGCCCCTGCACGAACATCGGCATGAAGATCAGGTTCATGCAGACGATCGAGCCGACGAAATGAATCCGGCCGAGCGTCTCGTTCGTCATGCGCCCGGTGATTTTCGGGAACCAGTAATAGATGCCGGCAAAGAGCGCGAAGATCGTCCCCGGCGCGACCAGGTAGTGAAAGTGGGCGACGACGTAGTTGGTGTCGTGGAGCGGGATGTCAGTCGCCGACAGGCCGAGCGGCAGTCCGGTCAGTCCGCCGAGACCGAACATCGGCATGAAGCCGAGGGCAAAGAGCATCGGCGTAGTGAACCGGATCGATCCGCCATACAGCGACAGAATCAGTGAGCTCAGGATGATCACCGACGGAATCGAGATGATCATCGTCGTCGCCTGGAAGAACGCGCTGACGCTCGTGCCCATGCCCGTCAGGTACATGTGGTGGGCCCAGACGACGAACGAGAGGAAGCCGAGGACGAAAACTGAGTAGACCATCAGGCGGTAGCCCCAGAGGGGCTTCCGCGTGTTGTTGGTCACCACTTCGGCCACGATGCCCATCGCCGGAAGGATGAGGACGTAGACCTCTGGATGGCCGAGGAACCAGAAGAGGTGCTGCCAGAGCAGCGCGTTTCCACTGCCGGCTACGGGCAGCGGCTGGCCGCCCACGACCAATCCACTCGGGAGAAAGAAGCTGGTGCGGGCCAGACGATCCATCGCCTGGAGCACGGCGGCGCCCTCGAGCGGCGGAAATGCGAGCAGGAGGAGGAACGCCGTCACGAGTTGTGACCAGACGAAGAAAGGCAACCGAAACCACGTCATACCCGGCGCTCGAAGCTGCACGATCGTCGCAATGAAGTTCAGTGCGCCGAGGAGCGACGAATTGATCAGCAGCGCCATCCCGGCAAGCCAGAGGGTCTGCCCGTGCCCAGTCGCGAGATCAGAGAGCGGCGCATAGGAGGTCCAGCCGTTGTTGGCGGCGCCTCCCGGCACGAGGAAACTGGCCAGCATGACGAGGCCTCCCGCGAGGTACAGCCAGTAGCTCGTCATATTGAGGCGAGGAAAAGCCATGTCGGGTGCGCCGATCTGCAGGGGCACCACGTAGTTGCCAAAGGCGCCAAAGGCGAGCGGCACGACGCCGAGGAAGACCATGATCGTGCCGTGCATGGCCCCGAGCTGGTTGTAGAACTCGGGGAGCAGCACGCCACCGGGCGCATTGGTCTGCCCGAGCAACGCTCCGACGAGCGGTATGGGCTGCGCCGGAAACGCCTGCTGCCATCGGATCAGCATGACGAGGAAGAATCCGACCAGCAGAAAGAAGAGGCTGGTGAATCCGTACTGCAGGCCGATGACCTTGTGGTCCGTGGAAAAAATGTACCGGCGTATCAATCGAGGCATCTTACTCAGGCCCGCGAGACAAGGGCAAGCGACAGGCCTTTGCACCTTGGCACCTTCGCCCCTTCGCACCATGAGTCTGGTATATATTTCTGGCCGCCTTCCGAGAGGCGCTCGCACATCCATATTCCATCGAGGAGTTCAGACCCATGCGCTTGTCTCCGTATCGCGTTGCCGTGACATCGGCCTGCTTGATGCTGGCCGCGGCATTTGCCGGCTGTGGTCAGCCCGCGAGTGCCCCCCCGGCAGCGGCACCAGCAGCGACACCGGCAGCGGCTTCAGCCGAGTCACAGATCGATCGCGGTCATCGGCTGATCATCGGCGGTGGATGCCATGATTGCCACACGCCGAAGAAGGTGGGGCCCAATGGTCCGGAGGCCAACATGGATCGCATGTTGTCCGGTCACCCCGAGAGCGAGGGCGTGCCGCCCCCATTCAAGCCAATCAAGGGCAGCCCGTATGTCATCCACATCAACGGTCACCTGACGGCGTGGAGCGGCGACTGGGGTGTGTCGTTTGCGGCGAACCTGACGCCGGATATGAATACCGGCCTCGGCATCTGGACGGAGGACATGTTCCTCGCGGCGCTCAAACAGGGGAAGCACATGGGCAAGGGTCGCCAGATTCTTCCGCCAATGCCGTGGAACTGGTACGGTCAGCTTCCTGACGATGATCTCAAGGCGATGTTCGCGTATCTGAAATCGATTCCTGCTATTTCCAACCGCGTACCCATTCCGCTCGGCCCTGACGGAAAGCCGATCGAGGCGCCATAGTGCACTTCTTCAGCAGCTTCGACCCGTCCGCTCTGGGCCATCATCCGGCGTATGAAGGGCACAGCGAGGGCTACGTTCATGAGTCGTTAGTCGGCCGCGAGGAAGGGTCCGTGCATACCGGCCTGAGCGTCAACGAGCTCGCGCCGGGAGGACGGATCGATCCTCACGTGCATTCCTTCGAGGAGAGCTTCTACCTGTTGAGCGGCGAAGCTCTCGTGATGATCAACGGATCGGGTTATCACCTGACCGAAGGCGACTACGGCGTAGTCAAAATCGGAACGCCGCATGCCTGGCGAACGGTCGGCACGCTCCCGGCGCGCTGGCTTCAAATGGCGGCTCCGCAGCCCAAGCCGATCGGTGCCGAGCGCGACACGTTCTTTGTGAAAGATCGTTCGTTTCCCGCGACGGCGCCCCGTTTGAATATGCAGGATCTGAAAGGGAATCTGCTCAGTCATTTCGACGCGGGACAGATTCCGCCGGTCGCGCAGCGCCCGCCATCGTTGACCGGCCTCGAGGGCGTCTTCCTCAAGTGGCTCATCGACGAAGATTTCGGGGCGCGTCACCATCGCCTGCTTTTCATCGAATATCAACCGGGCGTTCGTCTCGGCCTGCATGACCACACGTTCGAGGAGTCGTACTTCATCCTCAGCGGCGAAGTCGAAGGTACGATGGACGGCCAGACCTATATCGGCAAACCCGGTGACGTCTTCTGGACTGGCGTCGGCTGCGTGCACGGGTTCGCCAACATCGGCAATCAGCCGGTGACCTGGCTGGAGACGTTCGCACCGCAGCCGCCGAAGGAGAACGTCTTCCGTTTCATGGCGGAGTGGGAAAAACGCGCGAAGGAATTGGAGGGCTGACCATGGCGGCTGAGACTGCACCGCGCACGCGCCCGTACACCGGCGCCGAATATCTCGAGAGTCTTCGCGATGGCCGTGAGATCTGGATCTACGGCGAGCGCGTCAAGGACGTTACGACTCATCCCGCGTTCCGCAACACGGCGCGGATGATCGCGCGCCTCTACGACGCGCTTCACGATCCCGCCAGGCAGTCGGTGCTGACGACGCCCACCGATACGGGGACGGGCGGTTTCACGCACAGGTTCTACAAGGCTTCACGCAATGCCGAGGATCTCGTCGCAGCGCGCGACGCGATCGCCGAATGGGCACGCGTGACGTATGGCTGGATTGGCCGCAGCCCCGACTACAAAGCGGCCTTCCTCGCCACGCTCGGCGCCAACGCCGCGTATTACGCTCCGTATGACGAGAACGCGCGCCGCTGGTACAAGAAGGTCAACGACGAGGTGTCCTTCGTCAATCACGCGATCGTGAACCCACCGGTCGATCGCGACAAGCCGCTCGACGAAGTGAAAGACGTGTACATGCACGTCGAGGAAGAGACCGACGCGGGCCTCGTCGTGAGCGGCGCTAAAGTGGTCGCGACGACATCGACGCTCACTCACTTCAACTTCATCGCCAATAACGGCGCTCTGCCCATCAAGACCAAGCCGTTCGCCTTCGTCTGCATGGTTCCGACCGATGCCAAGGGCGTGAAGCTGTTCTGCCGTCCCTCCTACGAGATGACGGCGGCCGTCATGGGCACCCCGTTCGATTACCCGCTCTCGAGCCGGATGGACGAGAACGACTCGATCCTCGTCTTCGACAAGGTGCTCGTGCCGTGGGAGAACGTGTTCGCGTACGGCGATATCGAGAAGGTCAACAACTTCTTCCCGCGGTCGGGATTCCTGCCGCGGTTCATGTTCCAGGGCTGCACGCGCCTCGCGGTCAAGATGGACTTTCTTGCCGGCTTGCTGCTGAAAGCCGTCGAGGCGACCGGCGCCAAGGACTTTCGCGGCGTCCAGGCTCAGGTCGGTGAAGTGCTGGCGTGGCGGAACTTGTTCTGGGGGCTCACTGACGCGATGGCGCGGACGACGACGCCGTGGACCGAAGGGTATGTCCTGCCGAATCTCGACTACGGGCTGGCATATCGCGTGATGGCGAGCATCGCCTACCCGAAGATCAAAGAGATCATCGAGAACTCGCTCGCCAGCGCGCTTATCTATCTGCCGTCGAGCGCCCTCGACTTCAAGGTCCCGGAGCTGCGACCGTATCTCGATCAGTTCGTGCGCGGATCCAACGGCTACTCGGCGGAGAACCGCGTCAAACTGATGAAGCTGATGTGGGACGCGATCGGGAGCGAGTTCGGCGGCCGACACGAGCTCTACGAACGGAACTACTTCGGCAACCACGAGAGCATCCGGTTCGAAACGCTTCTCGTCGCCGACGTCACAGGCGCGACGAAACGTTACAAGGGCTTTGCCGAACAGTGCATGGCCGAGTACAACCTGGATGGATGGACGGCGCCCGATCTGGTCAAGAGCGACGACGTCAGCGCGATCGTCAAGAAGATCGGGACGCAGGCGTAGAGTCCGGCTTCAGCCGGACCGAATGAGATGTCGATAGACCCACGGACATTCCGGCAGACTGTCGGCCAGTTCGTGACTGGCGTGACCGTCATCGCCATGGAGGTCGATGGGTCGATTCGCGCGCTAACGGCCAACTCGTTCACCTCGCTCTCGCTCAATCCGCCGCTCGTGCTCTTCTGTCTTGGCAAGGGCACGAAGGCGGGGCAGCTCATTCAGGATGTCACCGAGTTCTCGGTCAACATCCTGAGCCAGGACCAGCAGGCGCTCTCTTCGTACTTTGCAGGCGTCTGGAAGGGAGAGACTCCTCCCCGGTTTTCATTCACACGCTGGGAAGGCGGGCCCCGTCTCGATGGCGCCGTCGCCGCCCTCGGCTGTCGTGTCGACGCTGTCCACGAAGGTGGCGATCACTGGATCGTTGTTGGACTGGTGGTCTCCGTGCATCGCAGTGAGCTGCCGCGCCCTCCGCTCGTGTTCTTCGGCGGGCGCTACTCGTCGCTCGCCGGCGAACAGAGCGCATCCGAAGAGGCCGGACTGCTGATCGCCTGGACGGAGCCGGGGAAATAGAGACACCGGGTGTGATTTCCGG
Source organism: Acidobacteriota bacterium (assembly GCA_046732795.1). Classification (GTDB taxonomy): domain Bacteria; phylum Acidobacteriota; class Vicinamibacteria; order Vicinamibacterales; family UBA2999; genus Gp6-AA40. The sequence continues at coordinate 352 of JBKPNV010000236.1, read as the reverse complement.
AACCTACCAACGGAAATCACACCCGGTGTCTCAACAGGAGATAGACACATGCTCGAGGGTATTGATCGTCTTGTCGATCTTGTCGGGACGCGGTCTGCAGGTTTGACCGGCGCGTCGGAGGCGCAGATCGCCGAATGGACAGCCGGGTGCGATGCGGAGTCACTGGCCAGAACCGACGGTCACTTTGCAGCGGTCGGTCGCGACGGCAAGACGGTACGCCTCGCGCGGACGATCGGGATCCCGCTCCGGTATTTCGTGGCGAAGATGTATCACGGTCCCTTCCTGGTCGTTGCCCATCGCATGGATCAGATCTTCTCGTGGTGTCAGGATCAACGCATCGCGTGGCAGTTCG
>JBKPNV010000235.1:0-13137 GCA_046732795.1 Acidobacteriota bacterium | reverse complement strand
GCGCCGTGAGCATCGCCATAAGGCCGACGAATTCGCCCAGACCCAGCGTCGGTGAGCGGGAGGAGGCCATATAGGGGACCAGAATATAGGCGGTGGCGGTACTCAGCAAAACGAGAACCGCCACCGGGGCCCACGCGGGCTTCCAGCTTCGCCGTAGGCCCCAGTGGACGAGAGAGCCCGCGCTCTACGCGCGTTTCAGAGAGGTCAATCGATGATCAGCGCCGCCCGTCGGTTGAGCGCGCGCGAGGCTTCCTGCGAGCTGTCGTACTTCAGGCGTTCTTCGCCGTAGCTCGTAATGGTCAGCCGCTTCGGATCGATACCGCGCTTCATCAGATAATCCCGAACCGCGATGGCGCGCCTCTCGCCCAACGCTTTGTTGTATTCGGCACTTCCCTCCGGGCTCGCGTATCCCTCGATATGAAGATTGATTTCCGGGGAATCGTTCAGCGTCTTGAGCGCGACGGTCAGCGCCCGAAGCGCATCCGGCCGCAGCGTGGACGAATCGAGGTCGAACTGTACGTCGGCCAGCACGCGCAACGCCGCCACTTCGATCGTGACTGTCGCGGAGGCCGTTCCGCCGCGCCCGTCGTCAGCCAACACCCTGAGCGTGACCTGTCCAGGCGCCGTCTGGGCACGCCACTGCGTCGTCGTTGCCCGTGGGTCCACGATCGTGCCCGACGGTCCGGACCACTGCGCTCGCACGGGGTCACCGTCGGGATCCTGACTGGTCGCACGAAGCGTCACCGACTGACCGACTTCGACGCGACACGGGTCACATTCCGCTCGCACGGTGGGCGCACGATTTGGCGGAGGAGCCGGCGCTGGGGCCGGCCGCGGAGCCTCGACCGGCTGTGGCGCCGGTGCCGGCGCAGGTTCCGGGGCGGCCTCGACGCGACGAGGTGCCGGCGGCGCCGGAGGTGGGGGCTGGAAGATCTTGACACCGCTGTGGAATCCGAGACGCAACTGCAGCCCGACGCCCGAACGTCCCTCGATACCGAAGCGATAGTTCATTCCAACGCCGATCAACATGCCGCTTGGATGCTGCCAGGTCGCGCCGGCGGCGAAATTGACACGCGAGTCGAGCTCCGTGAGGATGGGCGAGACCGACCCGTCGCTCCCAATCAATGCGCCCGGCGTGACCACGACGGCGTCGTCGGCTGGGATTTCACCGTGCAGCTCCGTTGTGAAACGCAGACTGGCGCGCGAGGCGAATGCGGCGCCGAGCCCCCAGCGCAGACCGTCGGAGAGGCTCACGCCGTCAGGGTCTCCGCGCATCGCGTAGCCGCCGAAGCCAGCCAATTCGACGCTGCGACTGATTTCCTTGCTCATCACGAAATCAGCGAAGTAATCGAACTGCCCGGTCCCGATGTTGTCTTCACCCGCCGTCGGCAGCTTCACCGTCCCGCGCAACGCCATCGCGAGCGGCTGCCGACGGCTCTCCGAGAGCAGGTTGACCTTGGTCCCGACGTAGACGTCTCCGAAGTTCTGGCCTGTCCACTGCTGGCGGATCATCGGGTACTCGTTCACGACGCCGCTGGTGCCGGTGGCCGCGGGCGCGAACAGCGGACGCGTGTCGCGATCGACCGAGGTCACCGCGCGAACCGCGGCAAAGATCTCGGTGCGATTCCCGGCGCCAATCGCGAGCGTTCCCGGGTAGTACGCGACGTCGGTGGACCCCTGTTTGAAATCCATTTCGGTGCGATACGCGCCGAATGCCCATCCACCGGGCTTGAGGACCTCTGCGGTCGGGACGAACCACAGGCCGGTATCGCCCCAATAGGATGTGACGGCTGGACGGTCCTCTTGCGGTTTCGACGAATCCTGCGCCCACGCCGGCACGCTTACGACGGTGCACACCAGCGTCGACGACAGCAATCGAGTAACGTTCATGAATGACCTCGGGGGAAAGATGCGGCGCGTGTGTGCACGAACGGAGCCATCGCGAGGAGGCTAGAAATCGCGCGTCCTTCGACCATCACTCACGACAGATGGTGGGTGTCTCGACCTGCGGTGAGCAAGCGGCTCCTCTGGCTGCTGAGAGTCACGCCTGTGAGAGGATCGAGGCGTGACTCCTGCGCCGGTGACATGAGGGAACTCGAAGGCATTATTGGTCTGCTCCTCGCAGCTATCCTGCTGGCGGCCGCGGCACGTCGCGTCGGAGCACCCTACCCGGTATTCCTGGCACTCGGCGGAGCGCTCCTCGCCTTTCTTCCGGGCGCGCCCTCGCTGACGGTACCTCCCGAGCTCGCGCTCGCCATCTTCGTCGCGCCGGTGCTGCTCGACGCGGCCTACGACGCGTCGCCCAGAGATCTCAAGGACAACTGGGCGCCTGTCACGAGCCTCGTCGTGTTTGCCGTCGGCCTCACCACCGCGGCGGTTGCCCTCGTTGTGCACAGCCTGATCCCCGCGATGCCCTGGGCACCGGCGATTGCACTCGGCGCAGTCGTGGCGCCGCCGGACGCTGCCGCTGCGACCGCCGTACTCCGTCAGTTGCGACCTCCCCATCGCCTGCTGACCATCCTCGAAGGAGAAAGCCTCCTCAACGATGCGAGCGCGCTGCTGATCTATCGGCTGGCCGTCGGTGCCGTCGCTGCCGACGGTTTCTCGCTCTCAGCGGTCGCCCCTACTTTCGTCTTTGCGGTAGCCGGCAGTGTCGTCGTCGGACCGGCCCTCGCGTGGGTCTTCCTGAAATTCATCGACCGGGTCGAGCACGTACCGACTGCAATCATTCTTCAGTTCGTCAGCACGTTCGGCGTCTGGATCCTCGCGGACCGGGTCGGTCTATCTGGTGTCTTGACGATGGTCTGTTACGCGATCACCGTGGCGCGCACTGCGCCCGAGCGTACACCTGCGCGGATCCGTATTCCCTCGTACGCCGTCTGGGAGACGGTCGTCTTCGTCCTGAATATCCTGGCCTTCATCTTCATCGGCCTGCAGATCCGCCCGATTCTCGACAGCCTCGAGCCTGCGGTACGAGGCCGGTACCTGATGGTGGCTGGCGCGGTCGTCGTCACCGTCATCGTGGTGCGCGCCGTGTGGCACATGTCGTTCAACGCCGTCATCCGATGGCGCGACCGCCGGCATGGCTTTCGTCCGCCACGCCCGATGCTGCGGCCGACGGTCGGCAGCGGCCTCGTGATCTCGTGGGCGGGTATGCGAGGCATCGTGTCATTGGCCGCGGCGCTCGCGCTGCCGCACGCGTTTCCGTTCCGCGACTTGATCGTGCTCACGGCGTTCTCCGTCGTGCTCGGCACGCTGGTGATTCAGGGTCTGACGCTCAAGCCGCTACTACGCGCGCTCGATTTGCAGGACGATGACCCGGTTGGGCGCGAGCTCGGTGCGGCTCGTGAATGCGCCTTGCGCGCCGGACTCGAGAGCTTCGCGCACGACCGATCGCGGGTTGCCGAGGCGGTGCGGCAGGAGTTCATCGCGCATCTCGCCTCGGATGCAAACGATTCCGATCCGGGTGAAGGCCCCCATGCCGCTCACACCGACATTCATCGCACCGCCATACAGGCCGCGCGCCAGGCCGTTCTGCAGCTGCGCAACGACGACGCGATCGGTGATGACGCCTTTCATCAGATGGAAATGGAATTGGACTGGCTAGAGATGGCCGGTGTCCGCGAGGATGGGTGACTCAGGCAGGCCGGAGGGGCCGCCTCTACCTGCGGGGAACGGCCCACCACGGAGCGGCGTGTCTCGAGAGCCGACGGAGTGGTGCGCGTTGTCAAAAATGGTAGAGCTTGTGACGAACATCCGTCGCTTCGCCTTGATCTTCGGTGAGCCGTAAGCCACGATGGCATTTATGGATGAGCGTTCGAGAGCTGACGCTCCTGCGTGGCGTGAACAACTGCTGCTCGCGGTGACGCACTGGTCAGCCCTCTTCGGCAGCGTCATCGCGGTTGGCGTGATCGTTCGCGCCCTCTTGTTCGACTTCGCCGACGTCAGCGATCCGTCGTTCATCACGATGTTCCTCGGCTACGGCGCCATCGTCGCGATGCGGCTGTTGCCGAGACTTCCCTATCGCGTACGGGCGCTCACCATGTCGGCTGCCAGCTTCGCCGCCGCGGGCGGTGCCATCGACGTGCGGGGCTTAGCTGCCGCGCCGGTTCTCCTCCTCGGGTTCGGCGTGCTGATTGCCGCCCTCTTCGTCGGGCGCGCGGGCATGATCGGCAGCCTGGTGCTCGCCGGCGTGATCGTGGCGATCGTCGGTGAGCCGGAACCCGTGGCCACGTTCAATCGTTGGTCGAGCGCCATCGACGTCGTGTGCGTGGCCGGCGTGATGACGATCCTCGTCGACTTCGTCGTGCGGCGACTCGAGGGTTCGCTCGAACACAGCTCGCAAGCGCTGCAACGACTGCAGGCCGAACAAGCGCTGCGAGAACGAGCGCAGGACGAGCTGACGCGCGCCCAGGCGGCGCTTCTGCAGACGCAGAAGCTCGATGCAGTCGGCAGGCTCGCCGGCGGTCTGGCGCACGATTTCAACAACACGCTGCAAGTGGTGCTCGGCTGGACGGAACTCCTGCGCGGCGAGAGCCACTCGCAGCAGATTCACGAGGGAATCGAACAGATACATGCGGCGGCCGAACGCAGCCGGGGGCTGACCCGTCAGCTGCTGGCATTCAGCCGGCCGGAGATGCAGACACCGACGCGCGTGGAGTTGCACCACTTTCTGCCTGCGCTAGTCAAGTCGTACCGGCGGCTCCTGCCGGATGACATCTCCATCGTCGCGCGCACAGTCCCCGGCCTCCCCATCTTCATGGATGAGGGACACCTCAGTCAGGTCCTTCTCAATATCGTGCTCAACGCGCGCGATGCTATGCCGACGGGCGGTACCGTTGCGGTGATCGCCAAGTTCACCCCCCACGAAGAGCTGCCGCCGGCCGCGGCCGGATTCCACAAAGGGGCTGTCGAGATCGAAGTGACCGACACCGGAGCAGGCATGGACGAAGACACACGCGGCCGCGTGTTCGAGCCGTTCTTCACGACCAAAGGCAAGCGCGGAACCGGACTCGGCCTGTCGACGGCCTACGGCGTCGTGCAACAAGCCCGCGGTTCGATTGATATCCAGAGCGAGCCAGGGAAGGGCACGTCGGTCAGACTGTTCTTCCCGATGGCGAGTCCGGCATATTCCGGCGCGTCGGTGGGAGCGGGGGCATCGCGATCATCGGTCGGACACGCAGTGCTGCTGGCCGAAGACGATCGCAACGTTCGCACGACGCTGGCGCGAGCCCTCAGGGAGGCCGGTCATCGCGTGGTCGAAGTAGCAGACGTCGAAGCGGGCCGCGTAGTCGTCAGGGAGCGCGGGGCCGAATTCGCCGTGCTCATCACCGACGGCATCATGCCCGGCGGGAGCACGCGCCGATTGATCGATGACTACCTGATGGCTCGACCCGACGGACGCGTCGTCGTCTGTTCGGGTTATATCGACGACGAACTGTCGATGCGCGATCTGGGCGCGCCGGCATTCGAGTTCGTCCCGAAGCCCTTCTCCCCCTCAGAGCTCGTCGCGAAGCTGGACTCCGTCGTCGCGCCCTCCCGATGACGAAGTCACGTCTTCGAGAGGGGCGTCGATCTTATCCATGGGCCGGGTCCTGCTCGTTGGACCCGGCGTCACGCCTGCCGGTCTAGCGCGCTTCTCTAATCGATGCAGAGCAGGTCTTTGGCCCCTGGGTTCTTGGTATGGGTCTGGACTTGGTACTTGGGACCTGGGAACTTCACATCGGTTAGTTGCCTCGTCCCGCCGGCGACCCCGCCGGTGCTGGCGGATTGATCACCGCTCCATCCCAGTGCTCGACCAGCTTGCCATTGCGCACGCGGAAGGTGTCGAACGTGAACACCTCGTAGAACGTACCCGGCGCGGCGGTTGGATCCTGGCGGTTGTTCTTGTGAATGATGGTCACGAGATCGCATTCGGCCATTACGATCTCGAGCGGGTTGCCGGCGGGAGGCTGCGGACCTTCGGCCGCGCCACGACCGCCGCCGCCAGCGGGACCGCCTCCGGGGCCGCCAGCACGTGGACCGCCGAATCGAGACTTGAAGTACTCGTAGTCGCTCAGCTTCGCTTCCCGTCCGCCTTTGATGAAGGCGGGGTTGTGCTGCTTGTAGGTCGGATCCGCGAGCGCCACGCGATCAACGCCAGGACGGAAGAACTCCATCGCGACCTTCTTGTTCGCTTCCAGTTGTGCCGGTGTCGCGGTGCAACCAGGCGCCGGCGCGGCTGTTTGCGCAAAGAGCGGCGCCGTCATCAACATCAAAGCGGCAGCCAGACCGGTGGATACCTTTGTCATCATCGGACCCTCCTCATAGAATCGCAGCGGGTCAGGCTGCTGAAGAATCGGCGCGGCAGTATTCTGAAGCATTTCTGAGCGTCCAGCACGCTCTCGTTGATCTGTTTTGCTGAGGCTCCTATGACCACCCCTCGTCCGCGCCCACTCTTGCCCGCGCTCCTGGTGTTGACCATGACGCCTGTCTTCGCCCAGGTTGTGAGAACCGGCGATGTGACCGTACGCGGCCTTCGAGAGAGCGACTTCCCACGAGTCTTGAAGCTGGCAGACAACGTCTACGCCTACGAGGAGCTCGCGAATCCGACCGGCTCCAATGCCTCCTTCACAACCAACAGCCTCATCGTCGTCACACCCGACGGCGTTGTCGTCGCCGACGCTCAGGGCAGTGAGGCGGCGACGAAGCGCCTCATCGAGGAAATCGGGAAGATGACGCCGCTGCCAATCAGGTACGTGATCGTCGGCGCCGATCATGCCGATCACATTGCGGGCAACGGGGCGTTCGCGTCGACCGTCCGCTTCATTGCACATCCCACGTCGAAGGCCGTGATCGAGCGGTTGGCGGCGACATCACGAGAGCGAGGAACCGGCGCCACCAGAGCACCAATTCCTGTGCCACAGGAAACAGTCACCGACAAACGGGTGCTGATGGTCGGCGGAACAGAGTTGCACATCCTGTTTCTCGGGCGGGCGCACACCGGCGGGGACCTCGAGGTCTATCTGCCGCGCGAACGTATTTTGTGGATGAGTGAGACCTTCCACAATCGAATCTATCCGTCGATGGGCGGCAACTTCAGCGGCCACCCCGCGGAATGGATCGACGTCGTCAAGAAGGCCGAGGCGATGAACGCCAGAATGTACGTCCCGAATCACGGCTTCGTCGACAGTCCGGAAATCCTGAGAGAGGAGCTCGCCGGCTTTCGTCGCGCGCTCGAGAACCTGGTGTCAGAGGGCCGGCGCCTCTATGCCGCAGGCATTCCACTTCAGACGGCATACCGAAACATCAATCTGGGCGAATTCCAGTATTGGTACCGCGCCGCCAACAACATGCCGGACGGGCTGCGGAAGGTGTACGCCGAGGAGGAAGAGAGAAAAGGAAAGTAGCATAGCGTGAGCTCTATTACTAATCGGACAGCTCGCGTACTGTTCCTTTGCATCGTTGGTCTTGAAGCGGCGCACACTGCGACTGCCGTCCTGTTGCATCGGATCCCGGGCGCGCATGACGGCTTTCAATACTTCACGCTGCAGTATTTCTTTCTGAACAACGCGATCCAGGCGCATGACGTCGCGCAGTGGATTCCGTACATGACCCAGGGGACCGTGGGATCCCTCTGGTACGGGATTCAAGGCGGTTTTCTCCAGGCCGTACTGCTGCAGCTGCCATGGCTCGCGGGCGGTAGCGACCTGCTGTCGACGTACCACGTCGCGGTCTTCGTCGACGAGATGATCTTGTTGACCGGTACATGGCTGGTCGCTCGGCGCTTCTTCGATCTGCCCACGACGTTCTTCGTGTCGATCTCCGTCGTTGGCTCCGCTGTGTGGCTCGAGCAGCCATACTGGAACTTCCGTCTCTACTATGCGGTTCCGCTGGTACTGGAGCTCGGACACCGATTTCTGGAAACTGGCCGATGGCGCTGGGCGTTCGTCGCATGCAATTTGCTGGCGCTGCAGACAATCGGGAACCTGCCGTACTTCGTCCCGCTGACCTCATTTGTCGTCTTCGCGTACTTTGCCTTCTATACCGCCATGAACCGCACACTCGTGTGGAACCGGCTCACGTTGCTGACGTGGGACCGGCGCGCCGCGGCCGCACTCGCGTTCGCCGCGTTGAGTCTGGCCGCCGCCTACCTGTGCGTCACTCTTGGAACCGATCAACTGGTCGGCTTCAACGTCGGCCGCAGCCCCAGCGGGACGACCAGCCTTTCGTACTTCCTCTCGTACGGCCGCTTCACCGATCTCACCAAATGGAACGACGTCGTTCTCAGAATGTCACCGGCAATGGACAACACTCTCTATGCCGGGATGCTGCTGGGTCCGCTCCTGTTCGCCGGACTGATCGCGATCGATCGGCAGCGCGTTCACCTGGTGCTGACTGCCGCGGTCCTGCTCCTGTTCACCCTGTCAACACCCGTATCACGGCTGGTCTACTATGCGTGGCCCGGGATGTGGTACTTCCGGCACATCGGGCTCGTTTCTTCACTCGTGAAGGTGCTGTTGTGTTTCGTCGCAGGAATCGGATTCGAATATCTGTTCAGGTCGGCATCCTCGACGAAACGCGCGACCCTTCGAACGGTGGCGATCCTCGGTGCGACATGGCTCGCGGCAGGTATCTGGTACGCGATACATACCGCCTCGTCACCGGCCGCCATCGACCGATATGTATCCGCAATCAACGTTGATGAGGCTGCCCGGGCCTTCTACACGTTCGACCCGAACGAGGTCGGGCGCCGCCTTTGGCGTGGCGCCGCCTGGGCAGCTGCAGGAGCGATGATCGTCGCCGTCGCCCCATTGCTGCTCACCTCTCGACGCTTCGCGTCAGCCGGAATGCGCGACATGGCGCTCTGCGCGGTGCTGGCATTCGTGGCCATCGATCTCTATGAATTCAAATTCGCGTATCTCTTCGATCGTAGTGATGCGATCGGCCCTGAACAGCAGTACGTCGTGAAACCGTCGCCCCTGACCTATCCACGCCGGCGAGCATTGAATCTCGACGAGAGCAGGGCAGACCCGCAATCCCGCCTCGCGGCGACGGTCGCGTTCAATCACCTTCTTCAGCGGCATTTTGAGGGCAGCGGAAAGAGCGGCAGTCAGTACTGGACGAGCAACGCATTCTGGTTCATCGATGAAGTCAACACGACGCTGCAGGCGGATTCCTGGCTGGCTCCACTCGATCGGTTTGCGCGGATGTTTCGCGCGGGCAGCGGCGTGGACTTTCCCGTCGAGCGGGACACAGCTGCGAAGCTGGCAGGACTGCGCGCGGACAAGATCCGCTTCTTCGCGCATGCCTATAGCATCGCTTCACCCACCGAGCTTGCAGCGATGTTGACCGATGCATCTTACCAGGGCGATCTGTTGTTCGTGACGCCCCTACCAACAACCGGCGATCAGGCAGTGTCCGTGTGGAGATCGCAACAGCCACTGTCGATGGACGACTCGCTGCAGCTTCGATATCGCGTCGAGCGATTCGACGCCAACAACCTCGTCGTCGGCGTCTCCAACAGCGAGTCGACCCCAGCATGGATGTTCTACTCCGACGTCTGGCATCCATGGTGGGGCGCCACTGTCAACGGAGCATCTGCACCTGTCTATCGCGCTAACGCCGCATACAAAGCGATCCGGATCGAACCCGGCGAGAACCTGGTCCATTTCCGCTTCCATTCAGGGCTCCTCACGGCGCTCACCACTTTGGGTGCAGTCAACGCAGGCTGCTGGCTGATTGCCGTCGCCGCGATGATGCTCAACGTTGTGAAGCTCCCCGATCGTGCACCGGTGTAGTGCTTCGTCCCTGGGCGTTAGTGCCTGGTCCGGCCTTGGTTTTTCGTCATTGGTTGCGGTGCTGCGCAACGGACCAAGGGCCACGGACGGATCAAGAACGAAGCACTAAGGACCACGGCCTCGCGCTACGTCGCTTCAAAAAGCGCGCTAGTCGTGCGTACCCATCGCGGATCGCGTTCTGGTGTCGCGCATTGTCATGTAGACGAACAGCGAGGCCGCGATGACGGCGGTGAGATAGTAGTAAAACCACCGCTGATGGCCGATCGACTGGAACCAGAGCGCGATTGATTCGGCGGTGCCGCCAAAGATGGATACCGTGACCGCATAGGGGAGACCGACGCCGGTGGCGCGGACGCTGGTCGGAAACAACTCCGCCTTGACGACCGCGTTGATCGACGTGTAGCCGGCGACGATGATCCAGGCTGCCGCGATGAGCAGAAACGCCATGAGCATGCTCCTCGCCGACTGCAACGCGTCGAGCAGTGGAATCGTGAAGAGCGTGCCCATCGCCCCGAACCAGATCAGCAGCGGCTTTCGGCCGATCTTGTCCGAGAGCGCGCCGTACGCCGGCTGCAGACAGAGCGCAAAGACAAGCGAACTCGCAGTGACGATTGTGGTCTGCGTGTCATCGAGGCCGACCGACAGGCGCAGAAACTTCTGCATATACGTCGTGTAGGTATAGAACGCCGTGGTCCCGCCCATCGTAAGGCCGACCACGATGAGCACCTCGCGCGGATATCTCGAAAGGGCTCGTACCGGGTTCGTTTGGCGCGGCACGGCGCGGGCGGCCACGAACTCATCGGTCTCGTGGAGATTGCGCCGCATGAACAGCGCGACGATGGCCAGCAGGGCGCCGATGACGAAGGGAATGCGCCAGCCCCACGCGCGCAGCTGTTCGGTCGTCAGAAACACCTGCTGCAGCAGCAGGAGGACCAGGATGGCGCACAACTGACCGCCGATGAGGGTCACGTACTGAAAGCTCGAATAAAAGCCGCGGTGTTTCTCGTCGGCCACTTCGGTGAGATAGGTCGCGCTCGTCCCGTATTCACCGCCGAGGCTGAGGCCCTGAATCGTGCGCGCCGCGCCCAACAGAATGGGCGCCGCGATCCCGATGGACGCATAGGTCGGCGTGACCGCGATCATCAGCGACCCGAAGCACATGAGCAGCACCGAGAGCATCAATGCGCTGCGGCGCCCGTAGTGGTCGGCGAGATGGCCGAAAAGCCAGCCACCGATCGGCCGAACGATGAAGCCGAAGGCAAACAGAATGGCCGCATTCAACTGCTGAACGACCGGGTCGCTGCCCGGAAAGAATGCACCGGCAAAGAACAGGGCGAATGCGGCGTAGGCGTAGAAGTCGTACCACTCGACGAGGTTGCCGATCGACCCGACGAAGATCGCCTTCAACCTGCGGCTGACGTCGGTCAACTGCAGGCGTGCGTCATCGACGGCCGGCAGCGTCGTCGCCTGTGCGCTCTTCACAATCGCCTCCCGCGCCATCTGGTGCCCGTTGGCGCGGTGCGAGTCTAGCATTCAGTCGCGCCGGTCGCGATGACCAGCGCGGCCGCGAGAGAACGCGACCGGGCCAGGCGTCGGACCGTCGCGCGGGGCCGCTTCGAGCACTGCCTTGAGCGCGGCCAGGTCCGTGCGGTTAGCCCGCCGCACAGCCATGCCCATGACCGGCGCCAGCCACATCGCAAAGCCGCGCGGCGTGCCTCTGTTGCGGAGTGTCATGCGAGTCGCCCCGTTGGCGGCGTCTTCCCATGTATAGGTCGTTTCCATCGGAAACGGGCCGTCGGCAGTGCGCATCACGAACCGCTCATTCGGCACCCACTCCGCCACCTCATAGGTGTACGCGAGCCGACGACCGAGGAACTGCGCGATGAACGCGATGCGCGATCCAATGGCGAGCGGGCGCGGGGTCTTCCATTCGACCGACGTGATGTTCCGATACCACTCGGGCACGCGATCGGGATCCGTGGCGAACGCGGCGACCGTTTCCCGACGGCGTGCGATGACCACCTCGGTCAATGCGTCGACGCGCATCGCATTCCGTCACACACCAACCGAAACCGCGAACGGATTCTCGTCGGCGGTCGGGCCGTAGACGGACGGCACTGGCAGGTTCAGCAGGCGCAGATAGACGAGCAGCTGTCCGCGGTGGTGGTACCAGTGATTCAGCATGATCGCGCGAACGAAGGCGACACGCGGCATCGCCAGCACGTCCCGGCCGCCGTTCTGCAGCCGCCACATCGTCCCCATCTTCGCATCGTCGAATCCTCCCAGAGCACGCTTCGCCTTCGCGACGCTTTCCGTGAGCGCCGGCACGAGCTCCGCGGCGCTGGCCGCTTCCGGCTGAATGAACGCCGGCGGCGCAGGCACGGTATCGACCGCGGCGATTTCGGCGACGTTGCCCGGCACCGTTGCGACGTGCAGTGCCAGCTGACCCAATGACATCGACTTCGGATGTGGCTTCCACGTCAGGTGCGCTTGCGGTATCCGCTCGAGCACACGCCGTGTCGTTGCTGCTTCCTGTTCGAGCTCTGCGAGCAGACCGTCGATGATCTTCATGTCGCTTCCTCCTACTGCGCCGCGGCTTCGGCAGCCTTGCGGACACGCGCGTGCAACGCGCTCCACCCCGATTTCAGCCGCGACCGATGCTCCTCTGGGAACGGCCCGACGAGCGTGTGCGTGAACTTGATGAGTGTGCCGTCGGGTGTCTCGCTCAGGCGATAGAGCAGATTCGACGTGGCGGCTGTCGACATGAACAGCGGTCCCCAGATCTCGAGGAGCGCGGGCCGCTTGATGCTCTGCACAAAGCCCCAGAGATGGCCGTTGTCACCGCCAAGGTCACGATACCAGCGGCCGCCGGGAAAAGCCTCGAGGACCATCGGCAGCGGGGTGCCGTCGGGTCCCTCGTTCAGCCGCCCCATCTGCGCAATCAATGATTGAAAGGTCTGGTCGACCGCAGCCCGAACGGTGATTTCTTCCGTGATCGTAAACGTCTGGCTCTCCGAGGTGGGAACTGTCGTACTCATCGTTTTCCCTCCGCGTGTGCTTTGATGCGCCGCAGCTGTCCACGCCAGTGCTGGGCAAACATCCCGCTCCAGTCATGAATCGTGCGAAGTGTCTCGGCGTTGGTTCGATACAAGGTCCGGCGGCCGTCTCGTCGGACCGTCACGAGGTTGACATTGCGAAGCACCTGCAGGTGCTTGGACACGGACGGCTGCTCCAGCTCGAGCGCTTGCGCGATCTCGTTGACCGAGCGCTCTTCCGACGCGATGAATTCCAGGATATGCCGGCGGCGCGGCTCGGCAATGGCGTTGAACGGATCTGAGATTGTCGACGCGCGGGCCAT
>JBKPNV010000234.1:0-11827 GCA_046732795.1 Acidobacteriota bacterium | reverse complement strand
TTGTCATTCAGCGCACGTGGCAGTCTCGTGAACGTCGTCCCGAAGAGAAGAAAGTTGACGATCGAGTCTTCATCGCCACGCTGCAGCCGCGCCCGGATCTCGAGGTTGCGGCGGGATACCCAGTCGCCCCATTTCGATCCGAGCTCCGATGACGGTTGTGCCGCGAGCTCGGCCGGCAAGCCTGCCTCGAGCTGCTCGAGGATCGGCTTCGCGTCCGAGTATGAAATCGGAGCCGCCGCGGCCGTGCGCTCCACTTGGATGGACGAGGGGCCCACAGCCCCAATGGGGCTGACCCTGAACGGGCTGAGGCGTCCCAGGGGACTAAGTCCCACGAATGCCGCAAAAACGGGCCAGCAGACAGCCGACCGGACCACGGCCGAATTGTAGCGTCGAGTCATCGGGCTGCGTGGTACGATCCGCGAGGCTTCATAACGTTCTCCTACAGGAGACCTTGCCATGCCTCATCGTTTGCTTATCTTCGTGGCCGGCGCGATCGCCGGCGCGGCGATCCTACTTCCGCCGACCACCGCCGCCGGACAGTCGCAAGGAAGTGCTTCGGCATCTCGCACCACTGATACGAAAGGCTGGAAACCAGCACGTACTGCGTGGGGCGACCCGGATCTCGCGGGCATCTATTCGAACAGCGACGAGAGCGGCATCCCCTTCGAGCGTCCCGCTCAATTCGAGGGCCGTCGTCTCGAGGACATCACGCCGAAGGAATTGGAGGATCTCCGGCTGGCGCGACGAGGTAACACCGCTGCGAACTCCGTGGCAGAGGATCGTCCGGTGGATCGCGAGGTCTTCTGGGAGAACCTGAATGCGGTGAACAGTCGCGCCTGGCTCGTCGTGGATCCAATCGACGGAAAGATTCCGGCGCAAACGCCGGAAGCACGAACCCGCGCGGCGGCTCGCGCCGAGGCGCGAAAGAAGAGCGGACGGGGACCCGCCGATGCCCCCGAGGATCGCAGCCTGTACGATCGGTGCATCTCGCGCGGATTGCCGGGATCGATGATGCCGGCGATTTACGGAAGCTCGTACGAGATCGTCCAGGGGCCGAACTACGTGGCGATTGTGTACGAGATGGTGCATGAGACTCGCGTGATTCCTCTCGACGGCCAGCCGCACGTGGGCAAGAGCGTCAGGACCTACATGGGCGACGCGCGCGGACGCTGGGAAGGCGATACGTTGGTCGTGGAAACAACCAACTTCAAAGACCAGATTGCGTATCGAAACGCAAATGGCGAAAACCTGACGTTGATCGAACGCTTCACGGCAACTGGTCCGACCACCGTTGAATGGTCGGTTACCGTCGACGATCCGACGACATGGACGAAGCCGTGGACCTTTGCGATGAACCTGACCAGGAAGGATGCGACGCAGCGGCCGTTCGAATACGCCTGTCACGAAGGCAACTACGGCTTGCGGAACATTCTCAGCGCCGCGCGCGCGGAAGAGAAGGCCAAGCAGGCCGCGACGCCGGCCAGCGACAGCCGATGATCTTTCGCCGTGAAAAACAGGCTATTCATCATCGCTGCTCTCTGGCTGGGCGCTGTGGCGTGGGTATTTCCACAGTCGGCAGTTCCCGGTGTCCCTGGTCCGGCAGCCACCCCTCCACGGGCGCCGTCGGTGAATGCGGACACGGGGTCGCGCGCTGTCGTCGCGACGTACTGTACGTCGTGCCATAACGAGCGCCTCAAGACCGCCGGATTGGCGCTCGATCGCATCAACGTCGACGACGTCGCCGGCTCGGCCGAGATCTGGGAGAAGGTCGTTCGCAAGGTGCGTGGAGGTCTGATGCCACCTGCCGGTGCACGACGTCCTGATGCCCGCACCAGAGACGCCTTCGTGACGTCGATCGAACGCGACCTCGATCGCGCGTGGGCTGCGCATCCCAATCCGGGACGGCCACTGCTTCGCCGGCTGAATCGCGCGGAGTACGCCAACGCCGTCCGCGACCTTCTGGCGATGGATGTCGATGTCGCGGCGCTTCTGCCTCCCGACGATTCCGCCTACGGATTCGACAATATTTCCGATGCGCTGAACGTGTCGCCCGCACTGCAGGAACGCTATCTGGCCGCGGCGGAAAAGATCGGCGAGCTGGCGTTCGGCGATCCAGAGATGGGGATGATCAGTGAGACGTACCACGTGCGTGGCGACGTCTCGCAGAATCAGCACCTCGACGGGATGCCCCTCGGCACGCTCGGAGGGACGCGCATCAATCACTTCTTCCCGCGCGATGGCGAGTACGTCTTCCAGACCAGGCTGTTCCGGACGAACTTCGACAACATGCGAGGCATCGAGTACCCCTACGAGTTCGAGCTCACGATCGATGGCGCGCGCGTCCATCACGCGTCCATCGGCGGACCAGCGGACCTGGCGGCGGCATTCGAGCGACCCAAGGAGACGGCCGACGCAATCGACGAGCGGCTCGGCGTTCGCCTCCGCATCAGTGCCGGACCGCACGATGTCGTCGCCGCGTTCATCGGCAGCGCTCCCACCGCCGACGCCACGAAGCTCCGGCCGTTTCTGAAGAGCGCGTTCGACACCCTCGACTGGACTGGCCGGCCTCATGTCCGGATGTTGACGATCACGGGACCGTTCAACGCAACCGGATCGGGAGACACGCCGGCGCGGCGGCGAATCCTCATGTGTCGTCCCACCAGCCAACGGACCGAAGACGATTGCGCGAGACAAATCATCTCGACGCTGGCTCGCCGTGCGTTCCGCGAACCGGTCACCGAAACGGACCTGCAGCCGCTACTCGCCTTCTACAAGATGGGCCGGCAGGAAGGCAGCTTCGATATCGGCATCGAGCGCGCGCTGCAACTGATACTGGCCAGTCCAAAATTCGTTTTCCGCGTCGAGCGCGACCCATCGAATCTCACGCCAGGCACCGCGTACAAGGTCAACGACTTCGAGCTGGCATCGCGACTGTCGTTCTTCCTGTGGAGCAGCATCCCCGACGATGAACTGCTGGCCGAGGCAAGTGCGGGCAGGCTGAAGAATCCAGCGGTGCTGGAGCGGCAGACGCGCCGCATGCTGGCCGATTCAAAGGCGCAGGCGCTGGTCAGCAACTTCGCCGGTCAATGGCTGCACCTGCGAAACCTTCGCAACGCGCAGCCGCACGCGGACGCCTTTCCGGACTTCGACGACAACCTGCGGCATGCGTTCCAGCGTGAAACGGAGCTGCTCTTCGAAAGCATCATGCGCGAAGACCGCAGCGTCATCGATCTGCTGCGTGCTGACTACACGTTCGTCAATGAGCGGCTGGCGCGACATTACGGGATCGCGAACGTCTACGGCAGCCAATTCCGGCGCGTTCCGGTGACCGAAGAGGGACGGAAGGGACTGCTCGGACACGGCAGCATCCTGACCCTCACGTCGCACGCAACCCGGACGTCCCCGGTCGTTCGCGGCAAATGGATCCTCGAGAACATTCTCGGCACACCGCCACCTTCACCGCCGCCTGACGTGCCCACGCTCAAAGAAAACGAAAAGGGACAGAAGCCAAAGACGATGCGGGAACAGATGGCCCAGCATCGAGCGAATCCGACCTGCGCCAGTTGTCACAAGATCATGGATCCCATCGGTTTCGCGTTGGAGAACTTCGATGCCGTCGGGGCCTGGCGCACCGAGGACGCCGGTATACCGATCGATGCATCGGGTGAACTGACCGACGGGACGCACATCGACGGCATCGTGGCGCTGCGTAACGCCATCCTCGCGCGCCCCGACCTCTTCGCCGGGACGATGACTGAGAAGCTCCTCGTCTATGCCCTTGGTCGGGGTCTGGACCATCACGATATGCCGGTCGTTCGCGCCATTCTTCGTGATGCTGCCGAGAAAGACTACCGGTTCTCGTCGCTGATCCTCGGCGTCGTCGACAGCGTTCCGTTTCAGATGCGCGTAAAGATGGAGGCGCAGTAACACGTCATGTTCATCACCAGAAAGTCACTGCCCAGACGCACGTTCCTGAGAGGCGTGGGGGCGACGGTCGCCCTGCCATTGCTCGATGCGATGGTGCCGGCCCTCACCGCCCAGTCGAAGACGGCTGCACGGCCGGCGTTGCGGTTTGGCGCCGTGTTCGTGCCCAACGGCGCCATCATGGAGCAATGGATCCCATCGACGCCGGGGACAGGCTTCGAGTTCAGCCCGATCTTGAAGCCGCTGGAAGCATTCCGCGATCAGCTCGTGGTCGTGAGCAATCTCACCAGAGCCAATCCCGGAGTCGTCGAAGGCGATCACGCGATTAGCGCTGCCGGATTCCTCACCGGGGTGTACCCGAAGAGGACGGAAGCGGAGGACGTCAGCGCAGGTGTGTCCATCGACCAGCTCGTCGCACAACAGATCGGCCAGGAGACACCCTTCCCGTCGCTCGAGCTGGCGACGGCGGACTTCACCGGCTACATCGGCGCATGCACCAGCGGGTTCAGCTGCGGCTATATCAACACCATCTCGTGGAGCTCGCCGACAACGCCGCAGCCGATGGAGTTCAACCCCCGTACGGTCTTCGAGCGCATGTTCGGCCGTCCGGGCACGCCAGAGCAGCGCGACGCCCGCCGGCGGCGTAACCTGAGCGTGCTTGACATGATCGCCAAACAAGCCGGTGACATGCAGCGCCAACTGGGCGCGCGCGATCGCAGCCGTCTCGACGACTATCTGCAGAACGTCCGCGAAATCGAACGCCGGATCGAGCGTGCCGCCGCGTACAACAGCACGAACCTCACATCCGTGGAACTGCCGGTCGGTATCCCCGAGTCGTTCGAGGAACACGTCACGTTGATGTACGAGCTCCTCGCCGTCGCTTATCAGACCGACCTGACTCGCGTCGCCACATTCATGACCGACCGCGAGCTGAGCGCCCGCACGTACCCGCAGCTTGGCGTCAACGAGCAGCACCATACGGTGTCGCACCATGGCAACGACCCGAAGAACATCGCGCAGGTTGCCAAGATCAACACGTACCACAGCACGCTGTTCGGCCGGTTCCTCGAAAAACTGAAGGCAACACCCGATGGCGACGGCTCGCTCCTCGATCACTCGCTCATCTTCTATGGCGGCGGGATGGGCAATCCGAATCAGCACGCGAGCGATCCGCTGCCGATGGTGGCAGTAGGCGGTGGCGTCGGCAAGGGGCACCGGCACGTTCAGCTCGCACCGCGCACGCCGGTCGGCAATCTGTGGTTGACCGTCGCTCACAAGTACGAGAGCCCGATCGAGCGGATCGGTGAGAGCAACAGCACGATCGACTTGTTCTGAGGAGATGAGGATGCACGCGGTGCGACGGGGCGGCGGTGCGGTGTGCGACGGTCCAGTACGACGGTCCGGTGGTGCACTGCGAAGATCGGTTCGCAGCCTCGTTGTTTTTGGCGTGTTCTGCGCCGTGGCAGTGGTGACGGCCGCCGGCGGCAGCACTCCGCTCATCGAAGCCGCCAAGGCAGGGAATCGTGAAGCGATCCGTGCGCTGCTGAAGAACAAGACCGACGTGAATGTCGCCGAAGCGGACGGCACCACGGCACTCCATTGGGCGGTGCGCGCTGACGACGTGGAGACTGTTCAGGCGCTGCTGCGGGCCGGAGCGAAGGCGAACGTCGCCAATCGCAACGGCATCACGCCGCTGTCGCTGGCCGCGCTGAATGGGACTCGCATTGTTGTCGAGGCGTTGATCGAGGCGGGTGCAGACGTAAACGCTCTGCTGCCCCAGGGGCAGACGGCGTTGATGATGGCCGCGCGCGCGGGTCACCTCGACGCGGTCAACGCGCTGCTGGCGCGCGGCGCAGATGTGCAGGCGCGCGAGCAGGTCCTGGGCGAAACCGCGCTGATCTGGGCCGCCGCCGAGGACCATCCCGATGTGATCAAGGCGTTGGTTGCGCGCGGCGCCGACGTGAACGGCCGATCGAATCCGCTGGCGTTTCCGCGGGAAGAATACGGCGACGGCAAATCCGCTCGATTGACTGTCCTGCCCAAGGGTAACTGGGTGCCGCTGATGTACGCGGCACGGCAGAATGCAAGCGGAGCGCTGAGGGCACTGGCCGAGTCGGGCGCCAATCTCAATGCCGCCGATCCGGACAACATGACGGCGCTGAATGTGGCGATCATCAACGCCAACTACGACGCGGCCGCGGTGTTGCTCGAGCTCGGTGCCGACCCGAACATCGGTGACATCACGGGCATGACGCCCCTGTACGCCGCTGTCGATCTGAACACGTTCGCCGACACGCCGGGGCGGCCCACACCGAAGCCCTCGGGCAAGCTGGACGCCGTCGGCGTCGTGAAAGTGCTGCTCGATCATGGCGCGAATCCGAACGCGATCCTGGGCGCGCCAATCCTCGTCAGAGTGCACGATCGAGGCGACGGGACACTCGGAGCGGGTGCCACGCCACTCATGCGCGCCGCGAAGAAAGGCGACGTGGAGATGATGCGGGCGCTGTTGGCGCACGGCGCCGATCCCAGGTTGAGGACGAAGGCAGGAACCGAAGCGTTGATGTTTGCCGCCGGCCTCGGCGGCGCAGGACGCTTCACCGCATACGAGGACAAGCAGGCGACCGAGACTGACTTCATCGACGCTGCGGCACTGTGCCTGGAACGTGGTGGCGACATCAACGCGGTCAATGAGAACGGTCAGACAGCCTTGCACCTCGCGGTGACCGTCCGATCCGAGGCGTTCATCGCGTTTCTGATCGAACGCGGCGCCAAACTCGACATCAAGGACAAGCAGGGGCGAACGCCGATCGACGTGGCGTCGGGCGCAGGCGCGCGCGGGCGCGGGGCCGCAACCCCGGTTCGCGAGAGCGTCGTCGCGCTGCTGCGCGCGGCGATGAGTCGAACGTCACCAAATTGAGCGATTGTCCGGCCTCTGTTGCGACCGTTCTGCGGCTCATTGCAGCCATTCCTTGGCCGTTGCTCCCCGTAAGCAGTCGCGGCGCGTGCCGCGCGCTAGCGGACGCCGGCTCACCAGCCGCGGCTCCGCTGCGAAATCAACACGGAGGCTCTCGGCTGGTGGGCTAGAATCGGCTCGCCCCGCCGGCATCGAGGGGTCTCAGGAGGGTCACAGTGCGCACACCGCTGATGTCGAGCCTCGCGATCGTGGTCGTCCTCATACTCTTACCCGCAGCTACGTTCGCTCAGAGCAACAGCAACATCGCTGGCGTCGTCAAGGATACGTCCGGCGCCGTACTGCCCGGTGTCACCGTCGAAGCGGCGAGTCCGTCATTGATCGAGAAGGTCCGCACTGTCGTCACTGACTCCGAGGGTCAATACAAGGTAATCAATCTGGTGCCCGGCACGTACAGCGTCACGTTCACGCTGCCAGGCTTCAGTACCGTCAGGCGTGAAGGCATCCTGCTCACCGCGGCGTTCACGGCGAACGTCAGTGTCGACATGCGCGTCGGTAATCTGGAGGAAACGATCACCGTGACCGGCGAGGCGTCGACGGTCGACGTGCAGAGCGTGGTGACGCAAAAAGTCGTCACGCGCGACGTGCTCGATGCGATCCCGACCGGAAGCAGGTCAGTCGTCAACCTCGGCGTGCTCATTCCTGGTGTGGTCGTCAACAACCAGGATGTCGGCGGCAGCGCGTTCACCTCCTCGCAGATCGCCATCCACGGGGGCCGCGCCGGTGAACAGCAGCTCCTCTACGACGGCATGATGTACAACAACGGACAGGGGCGGGGTGGTCAGTACACCGCCATCGCCACCAACGACGGGACCGTCCAGGAAATCAGCCTCGAGACCGGCGGCTTGGGCGCCGAAAGCGAGATGAGCGGCATCCGCACCAACGTCGTGCCGAAAGAGGGCGGCAACACCTGGAAGGGCACTGTCTCGGGAGCGTTCACCAATGACGCGCTTCAGAGCGACAATCTCACCCAGGAGTTCAAAGATCAAGGTTTGCTGACCGTCAACACCGTCCACAAGATCTACGACATCAATCCCGGCGTCGGCGGCCCCCTGCTGAAGGACAAGCTCTGGTTCTATGCGTCGGTGCGCGCCTGGTCGGCGCAGCAGTACGTCGCGGGGATGTTCTACAACAAGAGCACCGTCCCCTGGAGGTACGAGGCCGACACCTCGCAGCCGGCGCTGAACATCGAGACCAACGGCAACGAAAGTCTGCGGCTGACGTGGCAGGCGGCGGCGAAGCACAAGATCAGCGGGCAGTATCAGTACGGCCAGCAGGATCGACCTTACTACGGCTACTCGCTCGGCCAGACGCTCGCGTCGCCGGAAGCGGCGTACGCCTCGAAGTCGATCCCCTCGTATCTGGGACAAGTCGGCTGGAACTCCCCCATGACGAACCGGATCCTCATGGAAGCCGGCGCCGCCGTGGCCAACAAGAACTTTTTCACGTTCCTGCAGCCGATCGCTGGCAACAATCCGTCGTATCAGGAGTCGTCCACCGGCAACTTCTGGGGGAACAGCCGATCGACCTATGGGCAGAACGCCAATTGGCAGATGAACACCAGGTTCTCCACATCGTACGTGACCGGCTCACACAACGCGAAAGTCGGATTCACGTTCCAGCACCAGGAGTCGTACACGACACAGGACATCAGCAACAACGGTGTGCTCCTGACGCTTCTGAACGGCCAGCCGCGTTCGATCACGGTGTGGGCAACGCCCCTCTACCTGCGTGAGATCAACAAGGCGAACGTCGGCATCTTCGCGCAGGATCAGTGGACCGTCCGAAACCTCACGCTGAACCTTGGGCTCCGCTACGACTACTTCAACTCGTACGTGCCAGAGCATGTGCTGGGACCAGGACCGAACGTGCCCACACGCAGCGTCACGTTCGCGCCCGTCTACGACGTGCCCAATTGGAAGAACACGTCGCCACGCCTGGGCGCGTCTTATGATCTGTTCGGGAACGGCAAGACCGCGGTAAAGTTCACGGCCGGCCGGTACCTGGAGGCACCGCTCCTCATCAGCTTCACGCGCGTCGCCAATCCGGCCAGCGCCATCACGACCAACGCGACGCGAACGTGGGCCGACCTCAATAACGATTTCCTGCCGCAGGAAAACGAACTTGGGGCACTGAGCAGTTCCACCTTCGGCCAGAGCGTGATCACCACGCGTTACGACGATGAGGTTCCGGAGACCAGGGGATACAACTGGGAGATATCGACGAGCGTGCAGCACGAGCTGATGACGCGTGTGGCGATGAACGTCGGGTACTTCAGGCGATGGTATGGCAACACGCGAACCACGGATAACGAGCTGATCGGACCGGAGGATCACGACCCGTTCTGTGCGACCGCACCGATCGACAGCCGGCTCCCGGATGGCGGCGGCTACGAGGTTTGCGGCCTTTACAACGTCTCACGCGCGAAGTTCGGACAGGTCTCGAACGTGATGCGCCTCTCGAAGCACTACGGCGAGGACAAGGAAATCTATGACGGCGTCGACGTGTACCTCAACGCGCGGCTGGGGAAGGGGATCGTGGTCCAGGGCGGCACGAGCACAGGCCGGACGCTGACCGACCAATGTTTCGTCGTCGACTCGCCGCAGGCGCTGCTGAACTGCAGGGTGGCGCCGCCGTTCCAGACCCAGGTCAAGGTGCTCGGCGTCTACCCGCTGCCGTGGGCCGGAATTCAAACATCGGCGACCTACCAGAGCCTGCCGGGACCCCAGATCACCGCCACCCGAACATACACGAACGCCGAGGTCCGTGGCTCGCTCGGCCGCGATCTCTCTTCCGGAGTGAACGGTACGGTGACTGTCCCCCTGATCGCTCCTGGCACGATGTTCGGCGATCGCATGAATCAGCTCGACTTCCGGGTGTCAAAGATCTTTAGAATGCCTGGCAACCGCCGCATCCAGGCCAACCTGGATCTGTTCAACGCGCTGAACGCGAGCTCGGTGCTCGCGCAGAACAATACGTACGGACCGTCGTGGCTCCGTCCGACGACGATCATCCAGGGGCGTCTGGTGAAGTTCGGCGGCCAGTTCGATTTCTGATACACGAAGGACACGAAGGTGTAGGCCACGAAGGACACGAAGATTAGGCCACGAAGGACACGAAGATGTAGGCCACGACGGGCACGAAGATGTAGGCCACGACGGGCACGAAGATCTGGCCACGAAGGACACGAAGATCTAGGCTACGAAGGCACGAAGGTCACGAAGGAGACGTAGCGGCGGGTCTCGTCGCCCGCCGTCGCACACCCGCGAACTCGAGGCCGGCTCCAGACCCGCCTCTACGCAAATGATCGACCGAATGCACGACGCCTGGTTGTCCCGCCGAGATGTGCTGAAGCGCGGAGTGGCAAGTGCCGCCGCCATTGCCGCTGGTCCGTTGATTGCTGGCCCATCGACGGCCGACGCCGCCGCGCAGGCGACTGCCTCAGGCGACGTGTCACTCGTGAACGGCAAGTTCGTGGATGGTCGCGGTGAGGTGGGTACGACGCTGACGATCCGGAACGGCCGCATCGCCGCCGTCGGCAAGAGCGCTCCTCTCGCTCCCGATGCGCGCACGATCGACCTGGGTGGACGAACCGTCGTGCCGGGTCTATTCGACGGCCACGTCCACTACACGCGTGCCGCCGTCAATCCCGGCTACGAGGCGCGTCGGATCGAGCGCGCGTTCTCGATCGCCGAACTGCAGGAAGCGATCGCCGAGCGAGCCAAAACCGTGCCTCCCGGCGCCTTCATCACCTGCATCGGCGGCTGGAACTACAGCCAGCTGGCGGAGCAGCGGCGGCCGACAAAAGCCGAGCTCGATGCGGCAGCATCCCAGCACGGCGTTTACATCTCCGGCACGGGGGGCGGAACCGGAGCCATCACGAACTCTATCGGCGTGACATTCTTCGAGTCGAAACGCGTCGCGGTCGACGGCCGCACGGGAGCCGTGGCATCAGCGCCTGCCGCATTCGCCGCCCTGCAAGGTGCGCAGACACCTGACGACAAGCTGCGCGGGACCGCCGATCTCAACGCCCATGCGAACAGCCTGGGACTGACGGGTGTGATCAACTCCGGCAACCTCAACGATCAGGAGTTCGCCTTGCGTCTCTGGCGGGAAGACAAACTCACCATCCGCATGCGGCCGCTGTTTCCAGGCGATTCACCGCAGGAAGTCGAGACACGCGCCCTCAACAACTTCAGCCAGGGCGGCCGCGCCGTGGGTGACGACCTGTTCCGCGTCGCCGGGTTCGGTGAACGTATCGGCGGCAACGACACGATGTCGCCGCAGTTCGAGCCGACGGCGCGAATGATCGCGAAGCACGGCTGGTTGCTGCAGCAACACTCGATCACGATCAAAGAGAACGACTTCCACCTCCAGGTATTTCAGTCGATCGCGCGCGAGCAGCCGATCGACAAGATGCGGTGGTCGATCATTCACCTGCAAAGCATTGACGAGGCGCGGCTGAAGACACTGAAGGAGATGGGGGCCGGTGCCAGCGCGCAGACCTGGACCTACTTTTCGATAGGCGGCGGACCTCCATTTCGCCGCATCGTCGATTCCGGCATTCACGCCGGCGTCGGAACCGACTCGACCAATGTGTCCGCTCTCGATCCCTGGCTGTCGCTCTTCTACATGGTCACGGGCCGAAACGTCACGGGACAGATGACCAACGACGGTCAGCAGATTTCGCGAGTGGAAGCGCTGCGTCTCTACACCGAGGGGGCCGCATGGTTCTCCTTCGACGACCATCAGGTCGGTTCTTTCGTCGAAGGCAAGTACGCCGACCTCGCGGTTCTCAGCCAGGACTACCTGACGGTCCCGGATCAGATGATTCGCAAGATCGAGTCGCTGTTGACGCTGGTCGGCGGGAAGATCGTTCACGCGAGCGGCCCATTCGCGACGATCGCGCGCACGTAACCACCCGTCCCTTCG
>JBKPNV010000233.1:0-22260 GCA_046732795.1 Acidobacteriota bacterium | reverse complement strand
CGCAACGATTGTGAGAAGCGTTGCCGGGTCCGAGATTGCCGGATATTCGCGCGCCCAGAACGCCGCGCACTCTGAAGGCGGATCGGGCCTCGACCAGCACACCTCGCTGACAGCCAGGTGTCCGCCTCGAGTCAGCAGTGGGCGCCAGGCACGCAGACCCGCCTCGAAGCCAACCACGTAGATCGCTCCCTCGCACCAGATCAGATCGCAGGAGTGGGACGCGATATCGAGCTGCCGCAAGTCGCCGACGCGCGCTTCGACTCGATCGGCGAGCTTCAGGGCGCGCGCGTGACGATTGGCTTCCTCGACAAACGGCGGATGGTTGTCGATCGCAAGCATGCGACCCGGGCTATTTCGCGCCAGCACTCGCGTCTGCGATCCGGTCCCGCATCCCAGATCGAGCACGCGGCTGTGGCGGCCCAGTTCCGGCACGAGCGCCAGTGCCTTGAGCGTGCTCGCCTCGTCTCCAGGCCCCTGTCTGGGAAGCCCTTCGAAGATTTCGAAGAACAAGCGTGTCGCGCGATCTTCAGTCATTTTCTCGATCTTCCGTCCCGTCTTCAGTCGATTTCTCGGTTCAGGTTAGTGGGTATTGTCCGGGCGCGTAATGCTGAGGGCCCGGACCCTTCGCGGGGCGTATAATCGCGCGGCAAAGGCTCATGATCCGCCGATTGCATCGCCCCCTTTTTGTCGCCCTTCTTTTCAGCTTCTGCGCCTTCACGGTGGCGGCGAGCGCCCGGATCGCGCCCACGGCTGACGCCTGGGCGAACGACCTCTCCCCGATCGCGGCTTCAGACTGGAACTACGAACGCGCGGCGCATCTGATCGAGCGCGCCGGCTTCGGCGCGACACCTGAGGAGATTGCGCGTCTCGCCACGATGACGCCGGAGCGCGCGGTCAACAGCCTGGTCGACTACGAGACGATCGAGGCAAGCGGGCTGAAGCCATTCGACGAATCAGGCATCTGGGACCCAGGCATGGACCCGTTTCCGCCGAGCCGCGCCGAAGCGGTTCGCCGTGCGCGCGAGCATGGCGAAGGACTTGGTGAGAAGGTCCTGCCGCCCGGGACTCAGCGCCGCCTCCAACCGGTCGTCGACAAGTTCTTCTACAGCCTGACGGCGAACAACATCGAGACGCAGCGGCTCGCCCTGTGGTGGGCAAATCGCATGATTGCCTCGCCGCGGCCGCTGGAAGAGAAGCTGACGCTCTTCTGGCACGGACACTTCGCGACCGGACAGAACAAGGTGCGCGATTACCGGATGATGCTGCAGCAGAACCAAATGCTGCGCGCCAATGCGTCCGGGAACCTGCGCGACCTGCTGGTGGGGATCCTCAAGGATCCCGGCATGCTCGTCTATCTGGACAACGGCGAAAACGTCAAGAGCCATCCCAACGAGAACTTCGGGCGCGAGCTCCTCGAGTTGTTCAGCATGGGCGTGGGCAACTACAGCGAGCGCGACGTCCGCGCGGCCGCGCGCGCATTTACCGGGTGGACCAACGACGTGCTGACGTACAAGTTCGACGAAGAGCAGCACGACTTCGGCGAGAAGACGTTCCTCGGACGCACCGGGCCGCTGAACGGCGAGGACATCATCGAGACCATTCTCGCGCAGCCGGTCACCGGCGAATATGTGGCGGGCAAGCTCTATCGCTACTTCGTGCGTGAAGACATCTCGACTGACGTCAGGGCGGATCTGGGGCGCTCGTTCCGCGCCAGCGGCTATCAGATCAAGCCGCTGATGCGTCGCATGCTCCTCTCGAAGGACTT
This sequence comes from Acidobacteriota bacterium, assembly GCA_046732795.1. Lineage (GTDB taxonomy): Bacteria > Acidobacteriota > Vicinamibacteria > Vicinamibacterales > UBA2999 > Gp6-AA40. The sequence continues at coordinate 20,495 of JBKPNV010000233.1, read as the reverse complement.
TTACAGTACTCCATCTGTGGCGACACAGATCAAAAGCCCGGTGCACCTGGTCGTGTCCACCTACAAGAAGATGGGACTGCGTGAGATCCCGACAATCCCCGACTTCGGTCGCATGACGGGCGGCCTCGGTCAGACGTTGTTCGAACCACCCAATGTGGCCGGGTGGGCAGGCGGCCGCACGTGGATCACGCCGGCGACGCTGCTGCAGCGCGGCAATCTGTTTCGCGATGTGATGTTTCCGGATGTCAAGGGCTTCCGGCCACCCGATCGAGCGATGTCCGCGACCGATACACGAGTCGGCGAGCGATTGGCGCAGGGAATGAACATCACCGAAGCCACTCGTGAAGGTGATGCCGAGTCGAACAAGATGGTCGATCGCGACGAGGACTACAACACGCGTTACGGCGGATACGCAGGCAACCTTCTCGCGTTCAAGCGGACGAAGCTGATTCCACGGACGCCCGCTGACATCAATCTCACAGCGATCGTCACCGCAGCGCGCGCGGACACGACAGAGAAAGTTGTCGATCATTTTGCGCGTCGGTTCCTGAGTGTCCCGCTGGCGGAGAAGGATCGCGCGCTGCTCGTGAGCTTCTTGCGCGACAAGCTCGGCTCCTCGACGGTAAAGCCGGACGACATGTTGGAGGCCTCGCTTCGCGAGTTGCTGTATCTCGTATTGAGTACGCCGGAATACCAGCTTGGGTAGTTGTGGGTAAGCGTTCGATGGCTGCGACACACAAAGGCACCGAGACCCACAGGGAGACCGAAGTGTTCTTTGCGCCTCAGCGCCTTGGTGTGTCGTAATCAGCGTTTTTGCTTGTTGAGGTGTTTATGGCCGGAGACTCGCGCTGCCGCTGTAACCGTCGGGACTTCATCGCTCGAGGGATGTACGGTCTCGGCCTGGGTGCGGGGCTGCCCTTCATCCTCAATCGCACCTCCGCCGCGCTGGCGGCGCAGGCACTCGAAGGCACGAGCATCGAGAAGCACCCGAATCGCATCCTCGTCGTGATCGAGCTCTCGGGCGGTAATGATGGCCTGAACACCGTCGTCCCGTTCGGGGACCCGGCGTACTACCATGCGCGGCCGAAGCTCGGGATTCCCGAACGCGAAGTGATCAAGATCACAGACGGCTTCGGGTTTCATCCGTCAATGGTGGGTTTCGAGCGGCTCTACAAAGACGGGAACCTCGCGGTCGTGCACGGCTGCGGTTACGACCATCCCAGCCTGTCGCATTTCTCGTCGATGGGCTACTGGCACACCGGCGTGCCGAATGGCGGCGAATCGCTCGGATGGCTCGGGCGGGTGGCTGATGAGACTCTCGATCCCAAACAGCGCAATCTCATCGTGAACCTGGGAACGTCCCAGTCGCTTGCAGTGCGGAGCCGACAGCATTCGCCGCTCGTCTTCGACGATCCGGCGCGGTTCCGTCGCGACGGGACCGACACCGAGAAGCAGGCGCTGGCGGAACTCAGTCAGGCGCGCACCACACCGAACGCCACCCTCGACTTCCTTGCGTCGACGGCGCACAACGCGACGGAGAGCTCTGACTTCGTGCGGCGGGCGTCATCCACGTATCGCACGACGGTCGATTACGGTCAGGGCGGCGGTCTTGGCGGCAACCTGCAACGCGTGGCCGCGCTGATTGCGGCCGAGATGCCGACGCGCCTGTACTACGTCACCTATCAGGGCAACAACTTCGACACGCACGTTCAGCAGGCAGACCTGCACAGCCGCCTTCTGATGTACACCGCTGATGCGGTGCGCGGCTTCATCGACGACGTCAAACGTCTCGGGCGTGGCGACGATGTGGCGATGATGATCTTCACGGAGTTCGGAAGGCGAGTCGAGGAAAACGGCAGCCTCGGCACTGATCACGGCACCGCGACGCCGATGTTCATCGTCGGCAAGGGCGTGAAGGGCGGGCTGTACGGCCGTCCTCCGAGCCTGACCGATCTGGACGATGGCAATTTGAAGATGACGACCGACTTCCGTCGCGTCTACGCGACGATGATTGACGGATGGCTCGGCTGCAGCCAGACGTCGACCATTCTCAAAGGACAGTTCGAGACGTTCAAGGTATTTGCGTAGCGCGGAGGTCACTTGCGGGATCACGACACACAGAGGCACCGAGGCACCGAGAGGTTTTTAGGACTCGTTCTGGGTATTGTTGCGGTCATCGCGACAACATTGACCCTCTTGGCGCAAGCGCCGCAAGGCGGTCCGCCCGGTGGACGAGGCGCCGCGGCGGGGCAGACGGTCGAGAAGATTCGCGAACTCAAGCCGAATCTCTACATGATCACCGGCGGCGGCGCGAACACGCTCGTCCGTGTCACGCCTGAAGGGCTGATCGTCGTTGACACGAAGAACCCGAGCGATGAGAACTACAAGCGACTGATGGAGGAGATCACGTCGGTCTCGAAGCTGCCGGTGAAATACGTTCTCAACACGCACCATCACCCCGATCATGTCGGCAACAACCAGAAGTTCATCGACGCGGGAGCGCAGGTGATCGGGCTCGAGGCGCTCAAGAAGTACATGACGAGCGATCCGCGGACGAAGGACATTCCTGGTCCGCCGACGGTCACGTTTGCCAAGGACAACGTGCTCAGATTCGGCGGCGCGGTCGTGGAGGCGCACGCGTACGGCCGCGGGCACACCGGCGACGACACGATGGTGTATTTCCCCGACTCCAAGGTCGTGATGGTCAGCGACCAGATCACGAACGCCACGCCGATCGTCGACTTCGCCAACGGCGGCAGCGCAGTCGAGTGGCCCCAGATTCTCGATGGCGTGCTGAAGCTGGACTTCGAGATGGCGATTCCCGGGCGCGGCGATCCCAAGACACGCGCCGAGGTCGAGACGTATCGCAAGAATTTTGCGGCGGTGATCGATCGCGCGAGGGACGCGGTGAAGAACGGCGCAACCAGGGATCAGCTCGCGGCGCAGGTCAAGACCGACGATCTCGGGTGGCAATTCAATCCGATGTTTTACGGCCAGCTGTACGACGAATTAACGAAATAGGGTCGGGAGTCATTTGATCAGGACACTTTGAGGCGGACGGGAGTCGAGAGTGTCCTCGACAAATGACTCCCGACCCCATTTAACCGGAGGCCCAGATGAGTGCATTCATTCCATCTCGGCGCGTTACGGCAGTTCTTGTCGCGGCGCTCGTTGCCGTGACGTTGGGTGGGGTCGGGGCGCGTCAGGCGGACACCAAGGTGGTCGCCATCGACGCCGACGACATTGGGGGCGTCGTCACCGGACCACGCGGGCCGGAAGCGGGCGTGTTCGTCATCGCTGAGACGACCAACCTGCCGACTCGCCTGATCAAGAGCGTCGTCACCGACGATCAGGGGCGCTACCTGATTCCTGATCTTCCACAGGCGACCTATGACGTGTGGGTCCGCGGATACGGACTCGTCGACTCTCAGAAAGTCAAAGCGACTCCTGGTAAGACGGTCGCACTGACCGCCGTGGCCGCGCCGAGTCCGAGAGTGGCGGCCGAGTATTATCCCGCCGCGTACTGGCTGTCGCTGCTGCAGGTGCCACCGGCCAGCGATTTCCCGGGAACCGGTCCGAGCGGCAACGGCATCTCACCAACCATCAAGAGCCAGGGCGAGTGGATCCGGAACATCGTCAACACCGATGGCTGCACCGGCTGTCATCAGATGGGCGGCAAGGCCACACGTGAGATCCCCGAAGCGCTCGGTAAGTTCCCGAACTCGTCGGCCGCGTGGGATCGACGCATTCAGTCCGGTCAGGCAGGCGCCGGCATGAGCGCGCGGTTTACGCAGGTAGGCCGTGAGCGCGCGCTCGCGATGTGGGGCGATTGGACCGACCGAATCGCCAAAGGCGAACTGCCTGCAACCGCACCGCAGCGGCCACAGGGCAAGGAGCGCAACGTCGTGGTGACGATGTGGGACTGGGCGGATCCCAAGGCGTATCTCCACGATGAGATCGCGTCCGACAAGCGCAATCCGATTGTCAATCCGAACGGGCCAATATACGGTGCACTCGAGGCAAGCGCCGACTACATGCCCGTTGTCGATCCGGTCAAACACACGGCGACACAGATCAAACTCAAGGTCCGCGATCCGAAGACGCCGAGCGAAGCCGATACGCCGCCGGCGGCGGCATCGGCGTACTGGGGAACCGAGACAATCTGGACCAGCCAATCGAACGCGCACAGCTTTGCGATGGACAAACAGTCGCGCGTGTGGATTGCCGCGCGCGTTCGCCCCAACCAGACGCAGGCGTTCTGCCGCGAGGGGTCGGATCATCCATCGGCCAAGGCGTTTCCGATCAACCAGAGCGGACGTCAGATGCAGATGTACGACCCGAAGACGAAAGAAATCACGACCGTTGATACCTGCTTCGGGACGCACCATCTCAATTTCGATGACAAGGACGTGCTGTGGTTCACGGGCGGTGGCGCCGTCGAGGGATGGTTCGACACGCGGATCTACGACAAGACCAAAGACGAGACGAAAGCCCAGGGGTGGACCGTCTTCGTCGTTGATACGAACGGCAACGGGAAGCGCGACGCGTACGTCGAGCCCGATCAGCCGCTCGATCCCGCGAAGGACAAACGGGTCAATGCGCCGTTCTATGGTGTCGCGCCCAGCCCCATCGACGATTCCATTTGGGGCTCGGTTACGGGCATGCCGGGAATGCTCGTGCGCCTGACACTCGGATCGAATCCGCCGTCGACTGCGCTCAGCGAGATCTATGAGGTGCCGTTCAAGGATCCCAAGGCATCAGGGTCGGGATTCGCGCCGCGCGGGATGGACGTGGACAGCAACGGCGTCGTGTGGACCGTGCTCTCGAGCGGGCATCTCGCCAGCTTCGATCGGCGCAAGTGCAAGGGTCCGCTCAATGGGCCAAACGCGTTAGGCAAACAGTGCCCCGAAGGCTGGTCGCTGTATCCGTTGCCTGGTCCCAACTACAAGGGCGCGACCGAGTCGGGCAGCGCGGACACCGCCTACTACAACTTCGTTGACCGATTCGACATGCTCGGCATGGGCAAGAACGTCTCGCTGGCCACCGGCAATGGAACCGAGGCATTGCTGGCACTCATCGACGGCAAGTTCATGACCTTCCGCGTCCCATACCCGATGGGCTTCTACGCAAAAGGGCTCGACGGCCGCATCGATGACGCGAAGGCCGGCTGGAAAGGAAAAGGTATCTGGACGACGTATGCCACGCGGGCGCCGTTCCATGCCGAGGGCGGCAAGGGGACGACGAGCAAGCTGGTGAAGTTCCAGGTCCGCAATAGCCCGCTGGATAAGTAGCTGGGTAACCAGGTCGCTGGGTAGCTGAATAGGTCGGTAGCCTGTCAGTGCACTAGTCAAGTCACATAGCGCGGGGGCTTTAGCCCCCGCGTTCCACCCGTCATTGAAGTTCGAGGGGCCATTCGGCTTTCACGTCCCTGAGCGTCGCGCGAAGCACGACACGACTGGTCGACGACGGCACTTCGAACTCCACATCACCTGTCGCCTCCGCATTCGATTCGACGACGAGGTTTGGCGCTTCGATCGGCGCGAGCACCTGATCCCCCGCCGCCATGCGAAGCACCGCATCACCGCTGCCGGCCGCATAGCGGCCGGCATTCCTGAAGCGCAGCGCGAACCGCAGCCGGACGACGTTCGCAAAGCGGCGGATGGTCCCGCGCTCCACCGTCACGCTCATGCCGCTGTCACCAACGAGTTGCCTGGGTGTTCCAGGCACGTTCCGCACGATTGCTCTCGACAGCGCGTCGCCCGCATCGGCTTTCTCATCCGCCGCCGGGCGGTTCGTCAGCGACAAGTCGAGCGGGATCTCTGCGACGCGGTCGCCTTCGATCACTCGCAGCACAGCCTTCCCAGTGTCGGCTGGAATCGTGAACGTGACGATGCCCTGCGTCAGCGAATGACCAGCGGCCACTTCGTTCAATCCGCTGGTGGGCGACAGAACGTTGCCGCCGGCCACCAATCGGAAACTCGCGTCCCACGCGTTGGCGTCGTAGCGCCCTTCGTTCGAAAAACGGACGCGCAGGCGCAATTCACTGGTTCCGTTGCCGAGCGGGATCACCGACGCGGATAGCAGTGTGTAAATCAATGACGGGTGCGCTACTTCCGCCACAGGCGGGATGACTATTCCGTACGGCTGACCTCGAGACGGTGGCTTGGATCCAGTCTTCGACTCGGCACGGGTGCGTGGCGTGACCGCACCGGGCGCGTCGGCGACGTCACGCCTCAGCACGAAGAGAGCGAGCGCGGCAACAATCGCAATGGCACCGCCGGCAACGATCCATCTTCGCGGCGAAGCGGGCGTGATGGACGGTGTGGCACGGCGGGCGGCCGTCCCCCTTGCGCCGGCGATCGCCGACGCCAGCCGATCGACGTCGTGGTCCCACGCGTCGTCTCGAAGATGAACGGCCTGTTTGCGTGCGAGCGCGCGAACGTCCTCGGGCAGCGCCTCGGTCGCAGGCATCGACGCGCCTTCGATCAGAACCGGAATGACGAGGACGTCGCGCCTGGACAGGGCGCGCGAAATTTCCTGCCGGACGTAGTCATGCGGTTGATCGAGCCGCCGCTGACCCGTGGAATCGCGCGCCTCGAGCCATTCGCGGCCGATCAAGGCCAGAAAGACACGGCATTCGTTCAGTCGCGACTCGATCGCCTCGACGAAATCCTGGCCGGGCTGCAGAGTCTCGACGTCGCGAAAGATCTGGTCACGGCCGAGGCGGTCTTCAAGTGCTTCGTGCAGCCGTCCGGCGTATCCCGCCGCATCATCGCGTCGATAACTGATGAATGTGTTGGGCATTCGGTCGAGCGATCTTATCTAATTGCATCAATCCCCAAGGGTCCAACTGCCTCCGCTCGAAGCTTGCCGCGACCTGTGGCACAATCGCGCACAAATCACGGGGTAGGGAGTGAGCGTAACGAGACGACGAGTGCTGAAGGGTGCCGGAGGACTTGTGGCTGTCGCTCTTCCTGCATCGACGAGCGCGCGCGGCGGCGATCAAGCGGAGGCGAGATCCGCCCCGCGCGACAGCGAGACGCGCCCGTCCGAGGTCACCGCCCGGCTTGCGCGCTACATGGTTCAAGCGCGCGATCGAGAGCTGCCTCCATCGATCGTGCGCGACGCGAAGCAGCGAATCCTCGACACGATCGGCGCGATGGTTTCCGGCGCCGCGCTGCGGCCAGGAGTCCTCGCCATCCGCTACGTGCGTACCCAGGGCGGCACACCCGAAGCGGCGGTGCTGACGACCGATATCCGCACGACCGCCGTCAACGCGGCGCTCGCCAACGGCATGTTTGCGCACGCCGACGAGACCGACGATTTCGAGCCAGTCACCAAGGCGCATCCCGGATCCGCGGTTGTGCCGGCGGCACTCGCGATGGCTGAGAAGGAGGGCCGCTCAGGCGTCGAGCTGATTCGGGCCGTTGCCCTCGGCTACGACCTCTGTTGCCGATTCCTGATGACCCTTGGTCCCGATCACGTCCGCGCCACGCATCGCAGTGCCGAAGGAACGAGCGCGACGTTCGGCGCCGTCGGTGCTGCCGCATCCCTTGCGCGTCTCGACGAGACAGGCATGCGCTTCGCGGTATCGTACGCGGCACAGCAGGTCTCCGGTCTGTGGAGCTGGACGCGCGACGAGGACCACGTCGAGAAGGCATTCGACTTCGCCGGGATGGGCGCCAGAAACGGCGTGACGGCCGTCACGATGGTGCAGGCAGGCTTCACCGGGGTCTCCGACGTCCTCGACGGCGAACACAACATGATCCTTGCGCTCTCCAGAGAGGGAAAGCCGGAAGAAATGGTTGCCGGCCTTGGTTCGCGCTACTTCGTGTCCGAGACCGCCATCAAAGTGTTCTCGGTGGGCTACCCGATACAGGCGCCGCTCGACGCGCTGCTCACGCTCAGGCGCGAGCACGCGCTTCGTCCCGACAACGTCACGCGCATCGTCGTTCGTCTGCCCGAGGACGGGGCGCGCATCGTCGACAACAGCGCGATGCCGGACGTGAACTGCCAGCATCTCATTGCCGTCGCAGTGATCGACGGCACGGTATCGTTCGAGATGAGCCACTCGCGCGAGCGGATGCAGGATCCCGCGGTGAAGGCCGTCCGGTCGCGCGTACAGCTCGTCGCCGACAAGGCGCTGATGGACCCGGCCGCACCGCGCGGCGGACTCGTCGAGGTCACGCTGTCGGATGGCCGAACGGTGAGCCACCACACCAAATATCCGCCCGGTACGAAGGAGAACCCGCTCGACGCCGCACGTCTCAACGAGAAAGTGCGTGATCTGATGACGCCCGTCCTGGGCCCGCGGCAGACTGACGCCGTGATCGATCGCGTGAACAAGCTCGAGGATGTGCGTGATGTCCGTGAGTTGGTCGGCTTGATGACGTCCGGGCGCGTCTGAAGACGCGTCTCTACGCGATGTTGCAGCAGCGGTCTTTCGATGACACGCGCCGAGCCCGCCCAGCCTTTTTGATACAGTCGTTCCGTTCCCCTGGAGGATTCGATGCGATCGAAGACGTGTATCTGCGTGATGCTGGCGCTGTTCGGCTCGGCGGTGCTCGATGCCGGTCAGATCTACGGGACGATCGTTTCAGAAGGGAAAGGGCTTGCCAGTGCCAACGTCGAGATCAAGTGCGGCGCGGCCGACGCAGTCATTGGATCGACCGCAGCGGATGGCGCGTACCGGGTCAATGTGTCACAACAGGGCCAGTGCACCCTCACGCTGCCTGGCGTCAGCGGTCGCCCTTCCACCGCCATCTTTTCCAGTCCCAATCCCACCTTGTACAACTTCGACCTGGTGAAGCTGGGAGATGGCAAGTTCGAGTTGCGCCGACGATGAGTATGGCTGAAGGTGACGTTCCGACACCGACTCCGCCTCCGAGCGAAGGGCGACGCACCTGGCCGATCGAGCTCGTCAAGGTACTGGCCCTCCCGCTGGTCACTCTGGTCCTCGGCTACTGGTTCAACTCCTCGCTGAACGAACGCCAGCAGATCGACAACAACGTCCGGCTGTATGCCGAGATGATGGGGCGTCGCGAAGAGGCCGACAGCAACCTGCGCAAGGACATGTTCAATTCGATCCTGAACACGTTCATGGCCAAGGATCCGAACTCGCGGCTCACACCGGAAGAACAGATCCGGCAGCAGATCCTGAGCCTCGAGCTTCTGGCGTTCAATTTCCACGAGTCGCTCGACATCGCTCCGCTCTTCAAAGAGGTTGGACGGCGGATTGCTGTCGATGAGAAGCCGATCAAACAGGAGCTGCGCGGACGGCTCGAGTCAGTCGCGCTGCAGGTGATCGAGCATCAGTTGACGGCGCTCTCCGACGTCGGGACAGTCGAACGCGGTGACGCGCTGCCTGACAAGATCAAAGAGCTGCAGGCGCACATCGTGTTCGGCGCGCGGGCGATTGCCGATCCCAAGGTCAAGCCCGGGGAAGGCCCGTCGCGGGTGTGCCTGTCTATGGAAGCCAGCGGCGGGTCGCGCCATTACCGGCAGTTCGTGCTCGAGTTGATCGGTTACGACGCGGTGGCGCACGAAGTCCAGGTGCGGTTGTACGTGTCGAAGCTTCTGAGCGCGGAGCAGTGTCTGCAAGCGACGCTCGATCTCGAAGGGCAGCGCGAGATCGACACGAACTTCGTCGTCGGGCTGTTTGATTTCCCGATGATCGACAACACGCGGCTCTCGGGGAGCGAGCGCTGCGCCGTGTCGCTCACCGTGCTCAATCCGGACGTCGTGAGCGTGAGCCTCGCGTACTTTCCCGCGTCGCGTGCGAGCTTGAAGGACAAACCGTACTACGACGAGGTCATCAAAAATCTCGTTCGCGAGCGTCAGATGTCGCTGTTGCCGTGATGGCCAGGAAGGCCATGAACACCTCAGTCGCGCCGAATGACCTTCCCGCCTTTCATCACGAACATCACCTTGTGCAGCTGTGTGATATCGGCAATGGGATCGCCAGGGACGGCGACGATGTCGGCGAACTTGCCCTTGCTGACCGAGCCGATCTGACCATCCCAGCCCAGCACTCTTGCGTTCACGATGGTGCCCGCCTGCAACGCCTGCGTCGATGTCATGCCCGTCTTCTTCACGAGCTGCTCGAACTCGTTTGCCTGCGTGCCGTGGGGGAACGTCGAGCCGTCGGCGCCGCTGCCCACCATGGTTCGCAGTCCCTTGGTCTTGACGGCCATCGATACCGCCCGCTCGAAGATCGGAACGATCCGGTATTTGCCGCCGGTGCTCTTGGCGTCGTTGTCGTCCATGAACGGGGCGTTGTAGCGCGCCAGCGTCGGATCGAAATCGAGCTTCTTGCGCACCATCTCGTCGAGCTGCGCCTGCGTCAGCGCGTAACCGTGCTCGACCGTGTCGCAGCCCGCGGTGATCGAGTACTGCAGGCCATCGCCGCCGAAGACGTGACACCCGACTCGCTTGCCGAGCTTGTGTGCCTCTTCGATGATTCCCTGTAGCACCGGCAGCGGATAGGTGGTCACGTACCGATCTTCCCCGTTCGGGCCGAATGAGTAGGCGCCGCCCGGATACAACTTGATCCAATCGACATTGTGCGCCGCTGCATCGCGAACGGCCGCGCGCCCGTCCTCGAGCGATCTGATGACCGTGTCGGCGAGCGGGTTGTCGGGCGCCTTCGGATCAGCAGGCTCGGCGCTCCAGCGGATGCCGCGACCGGACACCTGAAAGCGAGGGCCGTCGATGTCGCCGCGGTTGATGGCATCGCGGATCTCGACATCGGCGTAGCCGTTGCCGTGCGAGCTCATGTCGCGCGCGGCGGTGAAGCCGCCGCGCAGATCCGACTGGACGTTCTGGATTGCGATGATCGTCGAGCGCTCGCGCGACATCTTCGGCGTCGGGTTGTTGAACATGTGCGTGTGCGCATCGATCAGACCTGGGAGCACTGTGGCCATGCTGAGGTCGATGACCTGCGCTCCCGGCGGGATGGTCACTTGCCCCTCCGCGCCGACGTCGGTAATGCGCTCGCCCTGGACGAGGATGACCTGCTTGGTCAGCAGCGTACCGGCGATGCTGTCGAAGAGTCGACCGGCGCGAATCGCCGTGACGCGCGTGGATGCGGGATTACACGGTATCGTTCCGCCCTCGGGGATGAGGCATGGCGGCGCTCCGATATTGCGCCACGTGCCCTGGACCGGCGGTCGCGCCGGCGTCGCTGGCGCTTGCGTCTGAGGTGCCTGGGCCGTAAGCGAGACGCACAGGACGACGAGGGCAGTACCAACGGCCGCGATCCCACAACGCATAGTCTTCCTCCTGCAAGGACACCGGGTGTGATTTCCGCGCAGAAGCGTATCGGAAATCACACCCGGTGTCTTCATTCCCACTCGACCGAGTCGCCAACGCGGATCGTTCCGCTGGTCAGCACCTGGGCGAAGGCGCCGCCGCCCCAATTCACGCGCATGGCGTCCTGCAGGCCACTTGACGCCTCATCCATGCGTTCACAAGGCGTGGTCTCGCCGTCGATGATCAGGCGTGCATCGCCGATGCGAAGAACCCGGCCGCGCGTGTGCGCCAGGTCGAGGCCGCTGATCATGAGATTGGCGCGGCGGGCCGATGGATCGAGGCTGGCGCCGACCTGCGCCATCAACCGGTCCCACGACTCACGCTCGATGATCGTCACCTGCCGACGCCGGCTGCGATCGACGTTGCCGACGAGCCCGCGTCCCTCGTCAAGCTGCGCTTCGTCAACGGCGTCCATTGGTGCGCGATGCGCCCGCTTGATCCAGATCCCTTGGAGGCGCCCGCAACGTCCAGGTTTGCTAGACATTCAAGATCTCGAAGCATTGCTGGAGACTCTTAACAGGATCGCGTCCCGGTCCGGGCCGGTGCTCGTGTGCGACAAATCCGGTGTACCCGAGGTCAGCGATCGCATTGGCGATGAAGCGATAGTTCAATTCCTGCGTGTCGTCGATCTCCTGGCGGCTCGGAACGCCCGCCGTGTGGATGTGGCAGACGAGATCGAAATTCTCGCGCAGGTTGCGCACGACGTCGCCATCCATGATCTGCACATGGTAGATGTCGTACAGGATCTTCACGCGGGGTGAATTGACCTTGCGGCATACGTCGAAACCCCACGCCAGATGGTTGAACACCTGATCGGTCCGCTGATCGGCGGCGACCTTGGAGTTGGTGATCTCCATGCAGAGCGTCACGCCCTTCTGCTCGGCGTAGCCTTTGACCCTGCTCAGGATCGCGGCGGCGTTGTCGGCGGCTTGTTCGTATGGCATGCCGCGGCGCTCGCCAGGCATCGCAATGAGGTTGGGACAGCCTGCCGCCGCACACGCGTCGATCCCGGCGTGGAAGGCCGCCTCGAACTTGTCGTGCAGTTCCTTGCGAATCAGCCCGTCTTGAAACGACGTGCCGGCCCCCGTCATCAGAGCTGGTGCCAGGCCGTACTGCTTCAGGATCGGCACCTGCTCCGGCGTCGGGAGGTCGACACCCTTGAAACCGATCTTCGCGAGAATCTTGCACCGATCCTCGAACGACAAGGTCGAGCCGTTCCCCCAGACCGACGCCATCACGCTTTGCTTGATCGGCATGCGAGCGCGTGCAGGCGTCGGCGTTTGCGCGGCGGCGGCAGCCGCCGGGCCGAGCGCGGCGACGAAGGGTGCGGCCGCCGCTCTGGTGAGAAAGTCTCTTCTATGCATGGCGGCACTATACTTCCTCGCGGACGATTTGTCCGCGTCGGACCGAGCGAGGTTGCGCCGGACCGACGATCAATGGAGACAGCGATCTCTCTTGGAGATGCAAATGGCCACTGTTGACTCGACGATCTCAGTCGAATCGTTCCGCTCCCGTATTCGCGGAGAGGTCACGACGCCGACCGACGCTGCGTACGATCGCGCGCGCCGGGTATGGAACGCCATGATCGACAAACGCCCTCTGCTCATTGTCAGTTGCGCGGGTGTCGCTGACGTGATCACCACCGTTAATTTCGCACGCGAGAACCACTTGTTACTGGCGGTGCGCGGCGGTGGCCACAGCATCCCTGGCAACTCGACGTGCGATGGTGGCGTCGTGCTCGATCTGTCACGTATGAAGGGCGTGCGCGTCGATCCGGCGAATCGGACGGCGCGAGCCGAGGCAGGAGTCCTCTGGCAAGAACTGGATCACGAGACGCAGGCGTTCGGCTTAGCGACGACCGGGGGCACGGTCGGTGACACTGGCATCGCCGGCCTGACTCTCGGTGGCGGATTCGGCTGGTTGAGCGGCAAGCTCGGGTTCACGATCGATAACTTACTCTCGGTCGACCTGGTGCTGGCTTCCGGTGAACTGGTCAAGGTCAGCGCCGAACACCACCCTGATCTGTTCTGGGCGATTCGCGGCGGCAGTGGCAACTTCGGCGTGGCCACGTCGTTCGAGTACAAGCTGGATCCGGTTGGTCCGATCATCACCGGCGGGCTTGTGTTTCACCCGCTCGAGCGCGGCGTGGACATGCTCAAGTTTTATCGCGAGTTCGCCGGGAGCGCGCCCGACGAGCTGACCACGGCTGCAGCGCTGCTCACGTCGCCGGACGGGCACAAGCTGGCGGCGATGGGCGTCGCATACTGCGGGCCACTCGAGGACGGCGCACGCGTCGTACGCGCCGTCAAGGAATTCGGTACGCCAGCCATGGATGCGATTGGTCCACTCCCATACGTCGCACAGCAATCACTGTTCAAAGATGGGTTCCCACCCAATCTGTTCAACTACTGGAAGGCCGATTTCATCCGCGAGTTGACGGATGATTACATCGGCGCTGCAGTCAACCACTATCATGCGGCGCCTTCGCCGCGGTCGGTGATGCTCTGGTTCCCTCTATCCGGTGCCGTCACCCGCGTGGCGCCTGATGCCACGGCCTATCCTCATCGCAGCGGCATTCATGCGGGTGTCTACTCGCTCTGGACTGATCCAGCCGAGAACAGGCAGCAGATCGCCTGGGCGCGCGAAGCGTTCGAGATTATGAGCGCGGTTTCGTTGGGCGGCGTGTACGTGAACGAGCTCGGACTCGATGAATCGGACGATCGAATCCGCAGCGCATACGGCAGCAACTATCCGCGGCTGGCTCGTCTCAAGGCCAAGTACGATCCCGACAATCTGTTCCGGCTCAACGCCAACATCGTGCCGGCCTGACGTCGCGTTCGTCGTCGCTGGTGGTCAGAGGCCGGGCGTCAGCGTGAGATCGAGCGCCACGGTCTCGCCTTCGCGTACCGCGAATTCGCGCGCGCCTCGACGCAACTGTTCGCGGAACTCAGGCGAGAACTGGCGGCCCTGTTCGATCGCTTCGACCGCCGTGGCGAGATAGCGCCCTGGTCGCATGCCGCGTGTTTCGAAGCGTCCGTTCGTGTCGGGACGGGCCGTCCGGGTCAACCGAGAGGCGATCAGCGGCTCCTTCTCCTCGGCCGGCTGAATGACGACGACATAGTCACGCAATAGTTGTCCGCGTCCGTCGCTGACCCGGCCCGATATCTGGGTCAGCTTGTCCGTCAACCTGATGACGAGGCCCGTTACCGATTGCTTGCCCGTCGCATCGAAAGCCTCGTCGGTGATGTCATTGCCCTCGATGGTGATCGATTTCGTGACCCAGGACTGAGGCGTCGTCACGAAGAAGAAGACGGGTCCCGTCGCCATGGCGAGCTCGAAGTTGCCGTTTTCGTCGACGACGCCGTTCGATCGGGGGTCCCCGCCAAAAAACATCGTGCGGTTCGTGGGGTCGGCCGGCGTGGCCATGACTCGCAGCGGCCCTGACGAACCGGGACTCGTGCGCGGCGATGTGCCCTCGAATACCACGCGGCCACGAACGGTGGCGCCTTTTCCCGTCACGATTCGCAGGCCGGTGATGTCCGTGCCCGATACTGTGACCGGGACGGAGGCGAACTCGCCGCCGGTTTCGCCAGGACGCATCCGCGGGCGGACGTCGATCGACACCTCACCGGGAGCGATGCCAGCGATCGAGAAACTCCCGTCGGCAGCGACCGCACCGCCTCCGTAGCTGTTCGCGCCATTGCCTTGCCGTGTGGACACTGACAGTTGCGCACCGGCCGCTGGCCGCCCCTCCGAATTCATCACGGTGCCGCTGATACGTGACAGGCGGGTTGCAACCAGAGCGAATTGCACCGACCGCTCCTCGCCGGCTCCAACCGAGATCGGCTGCGCGTCGGCCATGCTGACCGTTCCTGGATAGTACGTGGGCGCAAAGCCATCTGTGGTGTCATCGCGGTTGCCAGGCGGACCGCCGATACCCCGAACGATGGCGCTGACAACGTATTCGCCAGGCGACAATCCGTACGCTCTGAACTCACCTCGATCGTCAGTGACGTTCATGAAGCCGGGACCGCCCGGCGCTCCGGTCAACCGGCGCTGACCGTCAGTTCCATATTGAAATCGCTGTACTTGAATCTGCGCGCCGACGAGCGGCTCGTTGAAGTCGTCCGTCACGCGGACGGTGATGACACTTCCGCTCTGCAGGGCAAAGTCGATGCGCTCGATGGCGTCGCCGTCGGCGACCGAGACCGGAGTGCCCGGTTCGAATGGTCGGCGTTGACCGTACTGTTGCGTGACGTAGCCAGCCTTGATCGCGCTGATTGAGAATCGGCCTGCGGGAAGCTCCCGGAACTCGTAGCGACCTTCGCCGTCGGTCGTGGCCACGCGTCTCATCTGCCCTTCCGCCGCGGCGAGCGTGACCTGCGCCCGGCGAAGCGGGGTGCCAGTCTGAGAAGCGAGGACGCGGCCGCGAAGACTCGCGGTGCCCGACCTGGCCGTGCCCCGCTCGCGCGGCTCCGGCATGCCTGGCGCCGCCGCACCTGTCGCTGTACCCGGACGGGGAATCTGAACGCCACCGGTCGGAGCTTGAGCGGCTGAAGCAAGGCACTGAAGACCGAGCATGGCCGCGATCACGGGCACCGCGATCCGTTTCATGTCGACCTCACATCGTGGAAACGCCCCGGGCGAACAGTGACCCATCGATCTATTCAGCGGTTGGCGTGTGTTGAGGCTGTCAGCGGAGGGCACGTGCTGAACATCCGGCCGATTGCGCCGGGAACGATGTTGCCGACAGGGCCCATACACGCGAGCTGTGAAGTTAGACACCGTTGGAGTGGAGATGGTTGGCTGCGAAAAGCGTGTTCACGGACGTAACACGTACTCGGGAGCGGTGGTGTTCTGCCCCTTGAAGCAGCAATCTCCCAGAAAATTCGGGCGATACGGGTTGCTGAGACTGTTGAGCCCCTTCGGGAGGGTGCCGACTTTCGCCGGCCCGTTGATGCGCGCGAGCACGCGGTCGCGTGACTGCTCGACCTGACCAAGGAGCTTCTCGACGTCCCACCCGACGAGCTGACGCTTCCAATACACGACTTTGCCTGCAATCAGCACGTCGCGCACGTGACTCGGATTCATCATCGTCACAATCGTGCCCGGCACGTTATTCATCGGCCATGTGTTGATCCCACGCGCCTCGAGCACGACGATATCCGCTTCCTTGCCGGGGGTCAGGGTGCCGGCCTTGTCCAGGATGCGGTTCGACGCGGCGCCGGCGACGGTCGCCATCTCAATGACCTGGCGTGAGGTAACCAGCTGTGGGGTTGGCAATCCACCCGGGTTGCTCTCGGGAAAGGCGAGATCGTTTGCCAGTGCGCGTTGAAGGCAGAACGCTCCGCGCATCAGCGAGAACGGATCCGTGGTCATATTGGAGTCGACGTCCGGGCTCAGGCTGGGCAGGATGCCGTGGTTCAACGCCTCTTGAAACGGAGGCATCCCGTGCCGCATCTGCATCTCGATGAGATCGGCGATGGAGATGTGAGCGCCACGATCGCGAACCAGTTCCCACGCTTTCGACTTGCTGCTGCCCGGATATCCCGACGCACCGTGACCGATCTGAGAAAGCGGTGCGTCCTGCCATCGTGTGGCGTGGATGAACGTGATGTCGGACCAGTCAGTCCCGTTGCGCGCATCCGCGGCGGCATTGATGATCGTCATCGGGTTGCCGACGACGTGGTTGTGCATCGACGCACCGAAGGCGCGTCCGAGCTGCCATCCCGTGTAGGAGGCGCCGTCGAATGCGGCAGTCGGCCCGCCAGCGAAGCCGAGCGTCACCAATTGATCCTTCGAGGTGAAGTATTTCTTCGCGATTCTGCCGATCCCTTTCGCCGTGTCATTCATCGCGCCGGGGAACTCGAACGGGATGCCTTCCGCACTTCGGTTGATTCCCGCGCTGTACGCGAACACCGTCCGTCGGCCTGATTCCATCAAGCCCTTGATCATGGCGTCGGTGTGATCGGGCGTGTGATTGGACTGAGACGTATCTGTTCCGGTCGTGATGCCCTGAGTGATCTCGCTGAGACACGCGACCAGTTGTGAGATGTAGCAATCCTCAGGATCGTACGGAACGCGGCCGAGGTCCCAGATGATCTTGTTTGGATCGCCCGGATCCGTAATGCGACCCGCTGTCCAGATGTTCTGGACCACCGACCCATACGTCTCCTGCGGCCAGGCACCAGCGAGCAGACCGTCCGCAATGATGCTTCGCTGGATAGTCTCGTACTGATGATGGTGGGTCGTGATGAAGCCAGGCATGACGATCGCGCCCGAGCAGTCCACGACCTCAGCATCGTCTGCGGAGATGCTGGGTGAGATTTGCGCGATCTTCTTTCCGTCGATGAGGACGTCGGCCTTTTCGAAATCGCCGACCTTCGGGTCGAGACTGAGCACGACGCCGCCGCGCAACAGGATGCGCCGCTTCTGCCCATCGCCGACGAGACCCTGGGGTGTCGACGCAGTGGTCGACTGGGCACTGTCAACCGGATTTCGCGTGCACGAGGTAGCGGCGACTGTGGCAACGCTGGCGGTGGTCGTCAGGAACGATCGGCGCGACAGAGGCGAACCCGTGGACATCGCGGCCTCCCAATGTTGGTGAGGAACGGGGTTTAGCGGAACGTTACTATCAGTGGCGAAGCAGGCGCGTCAATGGCAAAGCGAGCCCGGGTAGCACTGGCGTGGTGAGGACGTCACTTGCTTCGCGCGAAAGCTCTATCGCCCGATCGAGCCTCTCGGTCGTTCGTCTGCGAGATGATTGCTCCCTCTAACGTGAAGGTTTGCATTTCGAGCTGTCGCTAAGGACCGCCAGTTGAGGCGTGGCGGTCACGATATTTTCGGAGCGTTCAGACGAATCTACTTGGCGGCTTGCACTGTGACTGTGACCGGGACCTTGGTCGTCATCGCGCGATCGCTGGCCGAGACGACGAACTGATAGGTCCCCGGCTGGTCGAATCGAGCCGTCGTGACCGCCTGACCGTTGGTGACCTGCAGGGGACCGGTAGATTCGAAGGTCACCTTCGCTGGACCACCATATTGCATCCAGCTCACGGTGAGACCGGCGGGCCGTGGCGTGCCGGTCGATGAATTGACTTGCGCTCCAAACGTCCCGGACGACGACTGTCGAGCGGCTGGCGTGGCGCGTGGCTTCGGCAGTCCATCGTCGGTCACCGACGCCGTCAACGTGACGGACTCACCAGTTGCCACAGGGTGAATCGGCGCAACCGTTAGCGTGGGCGGTTTGTTCGGATCGGTCAGTCCGGGATCGTAGCCGCCGTTGGTCGTGACGACGCGCTCGGTGATCTCCTGCTCGCGGATCAAGCTCCCGAACGCATGCTCGGTGCGCCCGTTCGCCGTAATCGACCAGACGACTTCTTTCTTGCCGAAGTCTTTCGGGACGGTAACACGATAGACGAAGCGCTGCCGGCGGGGAAGGAAGAACGTCGGCTGGCCGGCATCGGGTCCGCCGAGTTCGACCGTATTGTCCGGACCGGCGGGAATCGCGATTTCCTGTTGCCAGTTGCGATTGAAATATCCGAACACCAGATCGAAGGTGCCGTCGGGATTGCGGATCCAGCCTTCGAAATATGGCACGACGCTTTGACCCGAGTTGAAGCGTATGTTCGAGAGCTCAGTGGGGAGCTTCTGAGGCGGAGCCTGACCATACAGACCGACGTCCGCTCCGATCGCTCCGGCCACCACGAGCCCGAGCATAGTGGATGTCCAGCGAGGCACGCGCCGAAGTGTCCTCATCAAATGACTCCCGACCCCATTTCACTTCTGTGATCGCCGCGCGGCCACGCGCTGATCGAAGTCGTCCTGGTCGAGATACGTCAAGGTGACCCACGCAAAGCTCATCTCGTCGATCGATCGCTGGCCATAGCCGACCCAGTTTTTCGGATTCGGGTTCCACTTGTTGGCGCTCGTGTTGTCGTGCCATGAGATCACGTGCATGATGGTGCCCGCCGGAAGGAGAGGCGCGACGTCGTCCGCGTACGGATACGTGATGTGCCACCCGAACTGGTAGTTGCTGACGCACGAGATCGTTTCGACGCGAGCCGGGCCCGGCCGCGCGGAATCAGGCCGCAGGTCTGGATAGATCGCTTCGATGCACTGGGCCTTACCGCGATTGTGCATGTGGGGCTGAAAGGACGCGAGCAGGGCAGGCTTCGACAGGCGGAAGTACCCGTCGTGACGTGACAGCTGTCCCGCGGGGATGTCGAGATCCGTCGCATCACCCATGTGCTGCGTGAACGCCACATACTTTGGCACGCGGTCCTTGGGGTACACCTTCAATCCCAGCTTGACCGACACCGGTGTTTCTTCGCCGCGTGTGTTCAGATGCAGGTTGAAGTTGATCTTCGTCCCTGCCTTGATCAGTCGTCCCGCGTCCGGTGGGAAGATGTCGCCGTTCTTGCCAAGCGCGTACTCGTTGAGAAACAGGCCGACGGGATCTTCTTCCGGATCCTCGACGAGGTTCGTCGTGAAGTGGTGAACGACTTTGAAGCTTTTCGGATCCGCAGGTTTACTCTCGATCGCCATCACGTACATGTCTTCAGTGAACCCGGGATCGACCAGCACGTCGACGATGTTGTCGGGACCATCCTTGGGGAGGATGTACGGCTTGTCCATGGCGACGACGATGTCGGGCTTGCCGATGAACCAGGTATCAAGGTCACTGAACTGGCGAGGCTCGGGCATGTCCGTGGGATTGCCCATCGGCGCTCCGGCATCGACCCAAGCGGAGACCGTCGCGATCTCCGCGTCGCTCAGCGACGGATCGTCTTTGAATTTGGTGATGCCCACATTTCGATCGATGTGCCACGGCGGCATCTCACGCGCGACGACCTTCTGCTTGATCGATCGCGCCCACGGCCGGGCATCCTGATAGGTGAGCAGCGACATCGGCGCAATCGAACCCGGCCGATGGCATTGCTGGCAATTGCGCTGCAGGATCGGCGCAACATCTTTTGTGAAGGTGACCTGCGGCTGGCGTGCTGCCGGCGTCGAGCTTTGCTGGGCTCCCACGGCAGTGACCGCGGCGACGGCAACCAGGAGGGCGGCGAGCATCTTCATTGGAACCTCCTCGGCGGACCGAGGGAGTGGACAACCAGGACTCGCCCTGGTGTCTGCAGTGTGGTGTCCGACATACTGAGCCCCGCCGGGGCTGCCTGTCAATC
>JBKPNV010000232.1:0-8268 GCA_046732795.1 Acidobacteriota bacterium | reverse complement strand
CCCTGCTCCGCGAGATCGGGCGCTTCAACCGCGAAGCGCCGGCACTGCTCGCTGCGCCGGATGCGGAACGCCAGACGCTCGGCGACTTCCTCGAGTCCACCGTTTCGGTGAGGGCTTCACCCATCGATACCTGTTTCCGATGGCGTCTTGGTCGGCCTCGCTCCACGCGATCCGATCGTTCCCGGCGCTCACGCTAATCCGCTTCTTCGAGAACCACGGCTTGCTCTCGCTGCATACGCAGCCGACATGGAAGGTCGTCGCCGGGGGCAGTCACACCTACATTCCCAGGCTCATCGCGCAGCTCTCGGGCGACAGTCACCGGGACGCTTCGGTTGATTCGGTGCGGCGAAGCGAGAACGGCGTGACGGTGACGTTCCGCGATCGCACGGCGACCTGCTCAACACCTACCTCCGTCTCACCGGCCGCGTGCACATGCGCGCCATCGAACTGACGGTGCACTCCCTTATCGTCAATGCCTTCAACCCGAAGAGCCGGGCCGATCCCTACAACCTCCTCGTCTACACCTCGTTCCAGGAGCGCGCCACACGCCTCTCGCACAGCAACGTCGGCCGGAAGGCTGCCAGGGGCGGCGACCCGAACCTCGCCAGGATCTGCGGGGTCATTGCCGGCGACGAGGCGCGGCACGAAGCGTTCTACACCCGCATGATGAGTGAGGTGCTCGAGCACGATCCGGCCGGCGGCATTCTCGCGTTTCGATCGATGCTCCTCGACACGATCGCGATGCCAGGCCGGTTCATGGACGACGGCAAGGACCCCGATCTATGCGATCACTTCGCCATCGTCGCGCAACGCACCAACGTCTACACCGTGCGCGACTACGCTTCGATCATCGAGCATCTCGTGAACGCCTGGGACATCGCAGGCCGATCGGTGACCGGCGAAGCGGCCCGGGCGCAAGAGCAGCTGTGCCGCGCGGCCGAACGGTACGTGCGGCTGGCAGAGCGCACCGCTGCCGCGATCGCGAAGCAGCCACTCCGAGCGTTCAGTTGGATTCGCGAGCGAGCGGTGTGAGCCGGCGATGACCACCGTAGCAGCTGCTCGGAAACCTCAGGGGATCGCGAACACCAGGGCCGAACAGGTCGAACGCCCCGTCCTGCGATAGCTGTGTGGCACCGACGCATCGAAGTACATGGCGTCGCCGCTCTCGAGCAGGTGCTCGGTGTCCTCGAGCGTGACGCCCAGCTCGCCTGAGAGCACGTAAATCACCTCCACGCCCGGGTGCTCGTGCGGTCTCGCTTTGCCCTGCGCAACCGCGTGGAAGGTCGCAAGGTAGGCCTCGCACTTCGGTTCGGCCACGGGGAACGTCAGGCTCTCGAAATGAAACGCGGGATCGCGCCTGCCCGCCGCCTCGGGGAACCGCAGGCGTGAGGCGGCGCGGACAATGGCGAGAGCGCGGTGCTTGCGGTGATCGGTGAAGAAGTGATCGAGCTCGACGCTGAACACCATTGCAATCCGCAAGAGCGTCGCGAGCGTCGGGAACATCCTGCCGCGCTCGAGCTTGGACAGGAGTGCCGGTGACAGCCCTGTGTGGCGTCCCAGTTCGACCAGCCCGAGCTTCTTCCTCAGGCGCAGGGCTCTGAGCTTGCTCCCAATCTCATAGCGGCGGAGTTCATCGGTCAAGGTCGGCTTGGTCACACACGGCTCCTCGTCGTTCGTTTTACTAATAAGAAAAGTTGTTGCTCTTTCGAGACTGCCACTCAAACGACTTTGAGTATAGGCCTTGTATTAACTATCGCTCAATTTTTTTTCCTATTAGTATCGAAGTTCAAAGCGGTGCGGGGCGTTCCCGCGCGCGCAACAAGGAGAGCGAAACATGAAATCGATGACGAAGGCGCTGTGGCTCGGTGCGGTGATTGCGGTGCTGGTTGCCGGGTCTGCCGGTACGCGCGTCAAGGCCGAGGCCGCTACGAAGGACATCGTTGACACGGCCGTCGCGGCCGGATCGTTCAAGACGCTGGCGGCGGCGCTGCAAGCGGCCGGTCTGGTGGAGACGCTGAAGGGCAAAGGGCCGTTCACGGTGTTCGCGCCGACCGATGCAGCATTCGCGAAACTGCCGAAGGGCACTCTCGACGATCTGCTCAAGCCCGAGAACAAAGCGAAGCTGACGGCCATCCTGACCTACCACGTCGTGCCGGGACAGGTGACGGGCGCCGAGGCCGCAAAGCTCCCGTCCGCCAAAACGGTGAACGGCGCGTCGCTGACGATTCACGCGATGGGCGGCAAGGTCATGGTCGACGACGCCACCGTCACCAGCGCCGACATCGCATGCACCAACGGAGTGATCCACGTGATCGACACCGTTGTCCTTCCGAAGTAGCAAAGGGGAGTAGAGGAGCCATGAAACTCGTCGCACGAAGATTATCTAGGGGGGTCGTCGCACTTACGGCCGTTCTCTGGTGCACGCCGGCACACGCCCAGGGCGATCGGCCCTGGTCGCTCTCATTCGATGTGGGCGCTCAGGCGGCCCTTTCCGGCGATGCCCATGGCGGCGCGAGCGGCCAGGTGCTGAATCTGCCGACCTCGGTCACCGCCAGGAGCTATGGTGATGTCTACGGCCCGGGCTTCCTGTGGGGAGCAGGCCTGGGCTATCTGGTGACGCCAAACGGTGAGATCCGGGTGCTGGGGAGCTACACTTCCAATCCGTCCAGCAATCTGCAAGTGGGCACGGTCGCAGGGCTGCCGCTCTTTGCAAAGTTTGACGACTACAAGGCGTTCGGCATGGACTTCGGCTATCGGCAATACCTGAGGTCGGGTTCGATCAAACCGTTCATCGGTGGGTCGGCGGGCTTCACGCGGGTATCGGCGATCAGCAGCACGCTGACGGTGCCCGCAGCCAACGTCACGCTCAACGACATCGGCTTCTATGAATCGTCCACGGTCCCCAGCTTCACATTGTCCGGAGGCGTGCAGGTCGCGTTGACGGGCAACGTGGCGCTCCAGGGCGGGGTGGACTTCAGATGGCACGGTGAGCTGAGCCAGAACGAAGGGCTTACGGGTACCGGTCTCGAGTCGATCAATGATGCGAGCAGCCGGTGGGCACTCCCTATCACTGGTGGAATCACGTTTCGGTTTTAGCGGCCGGCGTGTCCCGGAGCAAATCGAGGAGGTGGCGACACAGACCGAACCCTTCGGCGGCATGTCGCCGCTTGCCGCCATGCGGCGCCAGGTGGAAGACTTGACGAACCACCTGGCGCGCGTTCTGGAATCGACATGTGTGTTGCTTGTGCGCACGGATGATGACTGGGCTCGGTTCGGAGAGGCGCCTTCAGTGGGTTCGCAACCGAACGGTATAGGTCGGCGATGACCTACGAACGCATACCCCTGGGGATTTCGGCGTGTCTACTCGGCGAGCGTGTACGCTTTGACGGTGGTCACAAGCGTGATCCGTTCCTGGTGGAATCGCTGGGACGGTTCGTCGAGTGGGTGCCCGTGTGCCCGGAAGTCGAATCCGGGCTGGGGGCTCCGCGGGAATCGATGCGGCTGGTGCAGGCCGATGGCCAGATTCGCCTGCTGACCAACAGGACGGCTCAGGATCACACCACGCGGATGCAAGGCTACGCGCGTCGCCGCGTCGCGGAACTGGCCGATGGCGAGCTCTGCGGCTTCGTGCTCAAAAAGGATTCGCCAACCTGCGGCCTGGAGCGCGTCAAGGTATATGGTCCCGCCGGGATGCCGCTGAAGTCGGGTCGCGGGCTGTTTGCCGACGCCCTGGTCGCGCGCTTTCCTCTCCTGCCCGTCGAAGAAGAGGGGCGGCTCAACGATCCGCGGCTGCGCGACAACTTCATCGAGCGCATCTTCGCGTATCGTCGGCTCACCGACTTGTTCGTCGCGCGCTGGTCGATGGGCGACGTCGTACGGTTCCACACCGCGCACAAGCTGACGCTGATGGCCCATCGGCCGGAGTCCTACCAGCGACTCGGGCGACTCGTAGCTTCGGGCAAGGCGATGGCGCGACGCGAGTTCCAGGATCGCTATTCGACCGAATTCATGACGGCGCTGGCGACCATCGCCACGCCGCGCCGGCACGCGAACGTACTGCAGCACATGCTCGGGTACTTCAAGCGGACGATCGACCCAGAGAGCCGGGCCGAACTGCTCGCTCTCAGCGCCGAATATGCCGCGGGGCGTGTGCCGCTGGTGGTGCCGCTCACCCTGTTCGCCCATCACATCCGCCGCTGCGGTGTGCCGTACCTCGCCGACCAGATTTACCTGCGGCCGCACCCGGCCGAGCTGATGCTGAGAAACCACGTGTGACGGCCATCCGCAAGAAAGTCGTGGTCCGCACGAGCCCGTTCTCCACCAGATTTGAGTAGTCGTTCGCGGCGTCGCCGTGTTCGCGAAAATCGTCGGCATCGACGGGGCCGGAAGAGCGGAGCGGATCTCGCCGACCCCCTGCCCCGCCAGGGCAATCCGTCCGCGAGGTGGAACCCGAGTCCAACGCGTGCCCGATTACACTCGTGATCGACTGGAAACCATCGACCCATCGATTCCAACACGCCACACCGTATTCACACGCGCTGCGATTTCTGGTGAGTTGTGGACGAAGCACCCCGGCGGACCAAGACCTAATCACGAAATACTGCAGTGCACTGCCAATTGCGTTAGCTCCTGGCAGTGGAACCGGATTCGGCCGTAGCCCGCTGGATCAGCCGCCGCTGCCACGCGATGTAGGGAAATCCGACGATCAGCCCCACGAGCAGATAGAGCACGATCGCGCCGCCGAAGCGTTCGCCGGGGAAATTCGCAGCCGCTATCGAGACCGCGAGTGCCGGATGGCGGTACGCCGTCGCCAATGCGAGAGCCCGGGAATCGCTGGCGTCCGGCCGGCCCATCACGTGGCCGATTGCCAGGCCGGCGACCACGAAGAGCACGATCGCGGCCATGGTGCCGCTACCGATCAATGCCCACATGGCCGGAGCCGTGAACACGATCAGGGCAAGCACCGCCACGGGAAACAGGACACGCGCGATCAACGTGGCGACTCGTTCGATCGCTGGCTGCAGTCGTGGCATGGCTGCGCGCACGAACATCCCTGCCGCCAACGGCAGCAGCGACGAGATGAACACGATTCGGGCGACAGCGGACGGGGCCATCGACAACGGGCGGCCAGAGACATGCTCCAGGATTTCCAGCGCGAGCGGCACGGTCATGATGCCAGAGAGCGAAAAGATCGCCACGAGTCCGAGCGCGTGAGGTGTGGCACCGCCTGCCTGGGAATGCCTCTGCGGCAGCAGTGGAGGGACTGGAGAGATCGCGAGCGCCATCAGGGCAATCTCCACCCTTGGTTGCAGATCGAAGAGTCGAGACAGCAACACGACGACGAGCGGCATCAGGAGGAACACCGCGACGAGCGCCCGCGCGAGCCACAGCGGGCGACGTAACAGGCTCGAGAGATCCCGGGCCGTCGTCTTCAGGCCGAAGCCGAAGACGATACACAGGACGCTCGCCTGCAACGCGAACAACACCAGTCGCTGAAGATCCGTCACTGCGGTTACCCGTCATGAGTATGCCGCAGGTAAAGGCGTCCCCCGCGCAGCTACATCGATTTGAAAGCGCGCTAGGCCGTTCCGAGCCGTCCGCTCAGTTTGAGCGTGCGCACGACCAGATACAGGAGCGCCAGCACGATCCAGGTCGCGACGATGAGGCTCGATTCGAGGCGCCCCAGCGGCGCCGCGCCGGGCGCAGAGTGCTCCCAGACCAGCAGGATCAGCAGGCCGCTCATCCACGCGAACGGCGTCCCGTATTCCTTGCGCAGGACTCTCATCCAGTCGAACTGCGTCTCTCTCAAGGTCCTGGAGAGGCCCCGCAGCGACGGCACCCATCGCGGCACACGACGGCAGTAGTCCACGTAGGCAGCGCCGAAACGGCCTCGCAGGTAGTGCTCTTCGGCTCTGACGATGCAGTAGTACGCCGCCATGAAGAAGGGAACGCCGATCAGATACATCGCCGGCCCGTTGTGAACGATGGCGAGGCCCAGGACGAGGAGCACGTTCGCGAAGTACAGCGGATTCCGGCTGTGGCCGAACATTCCGGTGTCGACGAGCGTGTGGGCCCAGACACGGCGATCCTGTCCGCCGCGCGTGATGTACACGAGGCCGATCACCATCACTCGCAGCACCTGCCCGATGAGCGACACGAGCACCCCGGCGATGTCGACGAGGTAATCGACCGTCTGGGAGCCGCCGGCCATATGCGGCCTCGTGCCGAATGCCAGCGTCAGCAGCACGATCGGAAACAGCGCGTCGCGCGAGCGGAAGATCAGATTCCCGAGGCGCGCGGGAACGCTGACCTCACTTGATCGCAATGATGCCGCAGAAGTTGTACCACTTGAAAAAGACATCGACGTGCTGAAATCCGACGTGCCGAAGCAGCCTCTTATTCTCTTCGAGACGATAGGGGATCAGGACATTTTCCAGCGCTTCGCGCTTCTGCGCAATCTCCATGTCGCTGTAACCCCTGCGACGCTTCATCTCGTAGTAGTGGTCGATGAACAGACGGTTGAAGGTGGAATGCTCGCCCAGCACTTTCTCGACCACCAGCAGACACCCATTGTGGTTCAGCCCCTCGTGCAGGCCCGCGATGACTGCCTCGCGGTTCAGCGGGCGAACGAATTGCAGGGTCAGGATCATCAGCGCCACCGACGCGTTCTCGACGCGAATCCCGTCGTTCAGATCTTGAAGCTTCAACTCGTACGCCCATGGAAATCGCGCGGCGGCGAGTTTCTCACTCGCCTTGCGCAGCATCTCGGCGGACGAGTCCAGTCCTACGAATTTCACGTCGAGATCAGGACTCAGGTCCGCGCCGACGGCGAGGAAGGTATTGCCCGTCGAGCAGCCCAGGTCGTAGACCGACGTGCCGCCGACGGCAAAATCGGCCACGAGCTCGCCGAGCATACGTTGGATCTCGGCGTAGAACGGAACCGAGCGATCGAGCATGTCGTCGAAGACGGCGGCCGTATCCTCGCCGAAATTGAAGTCCTCCACGTGCGGGCGCGCCGCGGCAAACAACGTATCTATCTCTGACTTGGGCACCGGCATCTCTCCCATCAGCCGATCGTACGAATTGGTTCATGAACAATCAATGAACTCGTGTCGCCTGGACGCGAGCGGGCTGGACCTTACGCGGCGCGGGGTGGGAGCAGATACAGCGTCATCGCAAAGATCAGATACACCATCAGGAACAACACGCCAACGAACCAGGCCGACCGGCCGGTGCTGGTCAACAGCGACGCCGTCATCGTTGCAATCAGGATCATCACGACCGCCCCGGGCCAGAACTGCAGGTCCATCGGTGTCGGGCCGAGGATATAGCTGAGCAGCACGAGCACCGGCGCCACGAAGAGAGCGATTTGTGAGGCGCTGCCGAGCGCGATTCCGACACTCAAATCGAGCCGATTCCTGCGCGCGCCAGAAAACGCGGAGGCCATTTCCGCGGCGCCTCCGACCAGCGCCACGACGATGAAGCCGACGAACGCGGGAGTCATGCCGAAGGCGATCGCCGCCTCCTGCACTGATTCGACGAACACTTCGCTGACCAGCGCGACGACGACCGTGACGATGGCCAATGTGACCAGGGCCAGTCTCACAGGCCACGGTTCCTCGTCGGTCTCGCCGTGTTCCTCGCTGCCGAAGAACTCGCGATGCGTCTTCAGCGAGAACAGCAGACCCAATCCGTACGCGGCGATGAGCAGGACGGCCAGCGCTACGCTGAGCGCATGCACGAACGTCGTCCGCGACGCGGAATCGACCGCGGTGACCGCGGAAGGAATCAGCAGGGCAACGGTCGCCAGAAAGAGCAAGCCCGCCTGGAGCCGTGCGCCCACACGGTTGTATTCCTGCAAGTGATGCTTGAGCCCGCCGAGCAGGAACGAGGCGCCCAGCATGAACAACGTGTTGGTGACGATCGCGCCAGCGATTGAGGCCTTGACCAGCGTGTATTGCCCGGCGCGCAGCGCGGCGACGGCGATCACGAGTTCCGTCAGGTTTCCGAGCGTGCTGTTCAGGAGGCCACCAACGGTATCTCCCGTCTTGGCCGCCACCGACTCGGTCGCGTGACTGAGGAGCGCCGCGAGCGGCACGATGGCGAGCACCGACAGCACAAACAGGAGCGTGTGCGCATCGGGCGCCATTGACTTGCCTGCGAACAGCGCCGGCACGAAGACCAGCAGCCAGAGCAGCGGGTTGTGCCGAAGCTCCTTCAGCAGGAAATTCATCGTCGGACGTAGCAGCGCAACTCGCGTGCCGGAAC
>JBKPNV010000231.1:0-4218 GCA_046732795.1 Acidobacteriota bacterium | reverse complement strand
GGACGCGTGGAGCCTCGGGCAGTCCCGCAATGGCGCTCAGCGCCGCGACGCCGTGGGGAAGCAGTCCCTCGCCGCATGCCTTGAGGCGCGGATGGCGGGCTTTCTCATAGAGATTGACGCGAAGGCCGCGCCGCCCCAATTCGATCGCGAGCGCAGCGCCCGCGGGCCCGCCGCCGGCGATTGCAACGTCGGCTACCACGCGATGGCCAGCATCTCGGCAGCGAATCCCGGACCAAGCGCGAGCATCAGACCGGTATCACCCGCGCGCGGCACGCCGCTCGCGACCAGGTTGCTCAACATCACGAGCACCGCCGCGCTCGAAAGATTGCCAAATTGCCGCATGCACTCGCGTGCGATCGACAGCGCCTCGTCAGAGAGGCCGAACGCCGATCGATACGTCGACATCACCTTCGCGCCACCGGGGTGCAGGATGTGATGGGTGATGTTGGCGATCGAGAGTCCGGCGTCGCGCAAGAAATCCTGCACGACGGGTGCGACGTGCGAAGCGACGAGTGAAGGGATGTCGCGCGACAACACCAGCCGCATGCCATCGTCGGTGAAGCGCCAGCCCATGAGATGACGGGAGTCCTTGAAAAGATGCGTCCGCGTGCGAGCGATTCGGATGCCTTCACCAGGCGTGTCATCTCCTCCCATCAGGACCGCGGCGGATCCGTCGCCGAACAGGGCGACGCCCACGAGATCCGTTGGCGTCTGAGCCTGCTTCGAGAAGATCAAGCTTCCGAGTTCCACCGAGACCACGAGCGCGCGGTCGCCCGGGCGAGCTGACAGAACATCGGCAGCCCTGATCAGTGCGCCGGCGCCTCCCGCGCACCCCAGTCCGAACAGCGGCGAGCGCCGCACGTCGGAGCGCAGTCCCAGGCAACTGGCCAGCAAGGCGTCGAGACTTGGCGTCGTCAACCCGGTCGTGGTCACCACAAAAATATGATCGATCTCGCCAGGAGCCGTTCCTGATTGCGCGAGGCATGCGCGCACGGCTCGCTGGGTGAGCTCGAGCGCCCTGGCTGCGTATTCTTCATTGCGCTCTTCAAACGAGCGGGACTCCAGATACCACTCGGGTTCGTGAACGAGATGACGGGTATCGACACCCGTTCGGTCGAACACCGGAATCAGCCGTTGGAGGTGCGGTTGACCCTCGCAGATCCGCGCCATTTCGCGGCGCGCGAACGCCTGGTCCATACGATGCGGTGGAATGTCGGTAGACAGCGCGAGAATTTTCGGCATGTGGCGCGAGTCTATGCGAGATAGTTGCCGCGCAACAGCTCAAGAATGTTTGTCTCCTAGAAATCGACGCGTGCATTTTTTTGGACAGTTGCCTCGGTTCCATTGAACCTGGCCGACCGCGGCGTCGAAGTTTTGCCAGCTACTCGCGGCGGCCCTTGCAGGCACGACTATTGCCGTTGCGGTCGAGTCTTCTACAAGGAGCGACTGTGACAACACCGCAGCGAAAGATGCCAATGGTCATTGAGTTATCCTCCCCGCAGGTTCCCGAACCGACGCGGCGGCAATTCTGCGCTCACGCCTGTCAGGCGGCGTCGCTCGTCGCAGTCGGTGCGTTCCTGCCGGGGTGTGGTGGGGGCGACGATGGTGGGAACCCGACCTCGCCAACAACGCCGGTCGAGGGATCTGCGCTCGCCGTCGTGAATGGCTCCGTTTCGGGCCGGACCGTCTCGGCTCCTGCCACTGGCGCGCTCGCAGCCGCCGGCGGTGCGGCGTTGGTGCAGTCGTCGCTCGGGAGTTTTCTCGCCTTTCGCAGTTCAACCTCCTCAGTCACAGTGCTCACGGCGACCTGCACTCACGAGGGCTGCACGGTCGACCACTTCAACGGCCAGCTTTACGTCTGCCCCTGTCACGGCTCCAAGTACACGACCGCCGGTCAAGTCGCCAACGGCCCTGCCAACCGCGCGCTCACACAGTTCCCAGCCACATTGTCGGGAGACACCTTCACGTTCACGGCGTAGCGTCCGTGAGGGTGAAACGACGGAGAGCGGAAACTTCAGGCCCCGCGTCGAACGACCGCGGAGGCTCGAGCCTGCGCTCTACGCGTGAAAATGCCCCTACGCTGTCACTCCCGTCTGCTTCCAGCGTTAGTATGAGGGCATGCTTACGCTTCGAAAAGCCGAGGACCGCGGCCATACCGATCTCGGGTGGTTGAACAGCTATCACACGTTTTCGTTCGGCAACTATCACGACCCGAAGCACATGGGATTCAGATCGCTGCGTGTGCTGAACGATGACCGTGTTGCCGCAGGCAAAGGGTTCGGGGCACACGGACATCGCGACATGGAGATCCTGTCGTATGTGCTCGAGGGCGGCCTCGCCCACAAGGACAGCATGGGAGAACAGCACGTGCTCGGGCCGAACGAAGTGCAGGCCATGAGCGCCGGCTCCGGCGTCATCCACAGCGAGTTCAACGCGTCGGCGACCTCACCCACGCATTTTCTGCAGATCTGGATCGTTCCCGCGGTCGGCGATCTCAAGCCGTCGTATCAACAGTTTGCCTATGCGCCGTCGGAAAAGCGCGGCGTGTTGCGTCTCATTGCGGGTCCTGACAAGGGCGCCAATCCACCTGCCGCGTTCATCAATCAGGATGCGCGAATGTACGCCGCGGTGCTCGGCGCAGACCATTCGATCGACTACTCGATACGGCCAGGTCGCTACGCGTGGGTGCAGTGCGCCACCGGCGCAATCGATGTCAATGGGCTCGCGCTCAAGGAAGGCGATGGCCTGGCCGTGAGCGAGGAGCCAACGCTCAGGCTGCGCGGATCGAATGGCAGCGACTCGGAGATCCTGGTTTTCGATCTGGCCTGACCCCCATGTCCGACATCAACGTCCTCGTCGTCTTCTACTCCCGCTATGGGAATGCGGAACGGCTCGCGCTTGCCGCTGGTGTCGGCGCGATTCAGGCGAGAGCCAATATCCGGCTGCGTCGTGTTGCCGATCATGCCGACGACAAAACGATCGACGCAACGCCTGCCTGGCGTGAAAATCTCGATCGAATGAACCGCGACTACGTCGCGCCTCGTCCCGCCGATCCTCAGTGGGCCGATGTCATCGTCCTGGCCACGCCCGCTGAGTCGTGCGCAGAGATCGAATCGTATTGCGCGTCACTGCGATCGGTCGGGGCGATGGCTGGAAAGATCGCGGCTCCTCTTGCACCCGGCGAGGACGAGTCGACGCTCAGTCCTGTTTACGCGGCGGCCGCTTGCCTGGGAATGGTGGTCGTCCCTGCAAGCGCCGATGCGGCCGATCCGATTACGGCCGCGCGTGAGTACGGACGGCGCGTGACCCGCATCGCCCGCTCGCTGAAAAACCTCCCAACGGCGTAGCTCAGCCCTTCGCGGCGTTCGGTGGCGCTCTCCCGCCCGTTTAGAGGTCAGCGGCGCGAGAACGGCATGAAGGTATTCGTCAGCCATCGCCGTGAAGACAGCCAACACCTCGTGCCCCGGCTGTGCGCGCGGCTCGATCAGGCATTCGGGCCGCGCAACGTGTTCGACGACCAGCGATCGATCAACACCGGCGGTGACTTCCTCGGTGCGGTTGGCGGCGCCATCTACACGAGCGACGTTATTCTGGTCGTCATCGGTCCGCAATGGGCGGCGATCCACGATGCCCGCGGACGGCTCCGCCTCGATGACGACGATCCGGTCGGTTGGGAGGTTGGGCTTGCGCTCGCATGCCGCCGCATGGTCATCCCGCTGCTCGTGGATGGTGCCGGGATGCCGTCGAAAAACGACCTGCCGCGAAAATTCCACGATCTCACGACGTGCGATTCCACCTGCCCAACGGTGCGGGATTCGATGCGGCCCATCGATGATCTCATCGAGCATTTAGGTTGGCCGCGGCCGCAAGCACCACCCGAGGAATCTCGCGCGCCACGAGGCACGCCATCATGGGCCTCATTCGAAGGCTACTGGCAGACGCGTGACGGCGGCATGACGGAGATCGTGCAGGACGGCAACGCGTCGAGCTCTACGGTTCGGATACCAGCGGCGTCCGTTACTCCGGCATCGGTCAGATCCAGAGCGGCTTTGCCGTGGCCCCTTCGCCGGCAACGTGCTCTCTCCAAGATCTAAAGTGCTGCCCCAATTTGTGTACGCTCGCGGACGAGTTCGTCCCACAAGCGGCCATCCCGGCCGGCCCGAGCCCGCCGATGGCGACGCCTTTCGCGCCAATTGAATAACCTGCCTGGCGTTCCCC
>JBKPNV010000230.1:0-9794 GCA_046732795.1 Acidobacteriota bacterium | reverse complement strand
CCATTACATCAACCACGGAGGCAGTGAGTTCGTCGTCTACCGCGCCACACCGGCGGACGTGGAGTCTGGCGTGCGCGTCGGCAACGTCGAATATCGCGGATACCCGGCCTCCGGCGTCGGCATTACGAGCGATCCGGCACTGCGCGTCGCCTTCTTCGCATTGCTTTTCGATCAGGACCTCAACACCGACTTCCAGGTGTTCGCTCGCGATCCCGCGGGCAACGAAACGCTTGCGGCGCTCGATCACCAGGTGTTCCCGAAGCCCTACTCCAAGAGCCGCATCGAGATCGACGATCGCTTCATCGGTCGCGTCGTGCCCGCCATCGCCGGCAACGCTCCGGACGAGAAGATTCCGACCGACGATCTGCTGTCAGGGTTCCTCAAGATCAACGGCGACCTGCGCCGCAAGAACAACCAGTTCGTCACCGACCTGGCGAAGAAGTCGGCGCCTGAGATGCTCTTCAAGGGCGCATTCCAGCAGCTTGGGAATTCGCAGGTCGAGGCACGCTTCGCCGACACGCGCACCTATGTCTACAAAGGCAAGGAGGTCGATCGCCAGGTGCATCTCGGCTTCGATCTCGCCGTGACGGCCAACGTCCCGGTGGTGGCCGCTGAGCGTGGCATCATCGTCCACGCGTCCGATCTCGGGATTTACGGGAACTGCGTCATCATCGACCACGGGCTGGGCGTGCAGTCACTGTACGGGCACCTGTCTTCGATCGGCGTGAAAGTCGGCGACAAAATCGAAAAAGGGGCGGAGCTCGGTCGAAGTGGCATGACCGGGCTTGCCGGCGGCGACCACCTGCACTTCACGATGCTGGTTGGTGGACAACAGGTCACGCCCGTCGACTGGTGGAGCGCGAAGTGGTTCGAGGACAGGGTCCACCGCAAGATCGTGGCGGCCGGGGGCGTGTGATAATTGTCTGTTGGCATGGTCTCATTCCCGCGGCTCTTCTTCACTGTCATCCTCCTGAGCTCGACCGCCTGCGGCGGCGGAAATGATTCAAAAGAGACCGCACCGGCGCCCGCGGCCGCCGTGGCCAACCCGATCGACCCGGCAACCGCCGGCGGTTTGAGGGGCTCGACCAAACTGGAGGGTACGCCACCACCTTCTCAAACGATCAATCGCCGGTCAGACCAGTACTGCGAGCAGCTGGGCGAGGCGAAGACACAGAGTTTCGTGGTGAGCGACGGGGGCCTCCAGAACGTGTTCGTCTACGTCAAGGACGGGCTCGGAGAGATGAAGTTCCCGGTCCCGACCACTCCAGTGGTTCTGGATCAGAAGGGGTGCACCTACGCGCCTCGCGTCTTTGGAATCCAGGCAGGTCAGCCGCTCGAGATTCTCAACAGCGACGAGACGCTGCACAACATCCACGCGGTGCCGATGAACAATCGCGAATTCAATCGCGGTCAGGCGCTCAAGGGACTCAAGCATACCCACGTGTTCACGACCGCTGAAGTCATGGTCCCGTTCCAATGCGATGTCCACAACTGGATGAATGCGTGGGTGGGAGTACTCAACCATCCCTTCTATGCCGTCAGCGGTCATGGCGGCGCATTCGACATCCAGAACCTGCCGCCCGGCACGTACACCGTCGAAGCGTGGCACGAAAAGCTGGGCACGCAGACACAGATGGTGACCATCGGACCGAAGGAAACGAAGGAGTTGTCCTTCACGTTCAAGCTCTAGGTATCAGCCCGCAGTATGCGCCTTCATCTCTACGCAGTCCTCGTCGCCGTCTCCACCGCGATCCTGATCTTCGCCGGTGGCCTCGTCACGAGCACCGGTTCCGGTCTCTCGGTTCCCGACTGGCCGACCACCTACGGGTGGTTCATGTTCACGTTTCCGCTCGACAAGATGGTGGGTGGCATTCGTTTCGAGCATACCCATCGCCTCATCGCGAGCACGGTGGGATTTCTGATCCTCCTCCTCGCCATGTGGCTGCGCCTGGCCGAGCCGCGACGATGGGTGCGGCAACTGGGCTACGTCGCACTGGCCGCCGTCATCACACAAGGGATTCTCGGTGGTATCACGGTGTTGTGGTATCTGCCGGACCCGATCTCGATCGCTCACGCCAGCCTGGCACAGCTCGTGTTCTGCCTGACGATCACGATCGCGCTGACCACGTCACAAGGGTGGAAAAACGCGTATTCGCGCCGCGGCGCCACACCTGACGATCGCATTCTGCAGGCGGTCGCGACAGCCACCACTGCGTTGGTGTATCTGCAAATCCTCGTGGGCGCGACGATGCGGCACACCGATGCCGGGCTTGCGATACCGGATTTTCCATTCGCGTTCGGGCACCTCCTGCCACCGACGTGGACTCCGAAAATCGCGGTGCACTTCGCGCATCGCGTCGGCGCCGTGATCGTGACGCTTTTCGCGCTGGCGACGACGGGCCACGTCTTCTTTCATCATCGATCGCGTCCCGAGTTGTGGCGGCCTTCCGCCCTGCTCCTTTTGCTGATCGCGTTGCAGATCACGCTCGGCGCGCTGACGGTGCTGACCCAGAAGCACTACGTCATCAACTCGCTGCACGTCGTGACTGGCGCGTCTGTGCTCGCGACGTCGCTCGTGCTGACGCTACGGTCACGCCGCGCCCGCTTCGGGCGGAGCGTCGATCATTACTCGGGGTCAGCAGGCCAGGACCCGGCGTACGGATTCAGACCGGCGCGGGGACCCGCGTGAAGACGAGCACGCACCTCGTGAATGGCGCATCGGTGCCGGCCTCGCGGCGCACCCACAGCATCGCTCGATCGAATCGTGCGCTCGATTTTCTCGCCCTTACGAAACCGAGATTGAATCTGCTCGTCCTGATCACGACGCTGGCCGGGCTGTACCTGGCTTCGCCAGATGGCGTGGCAGTCGCGCTTGCAACACACACACTCATCGGAACGGCGTTGGTTGCCGGAGGTGCCGCAGCACTCAATCAGGTGTGGGAACGCGAAACCGACCGCCGGATGCGCCGAACGAGCGGCCGGCCAGTGCCACGCGGCCGCATTCGCGTGGCCGAAGGTAGCTGGTTCGGTGTCGCTCTTTCAGCCGTCGGCATCACGGAACTTGCCATTTGGGCAACGCCCGCCGCGGCAATCGTTGCGGCCGCAACGCTGATCAGTTACGTGCTCGTGTATACACCGCTCAAGACGCGAACGTCGCTCGCGACACTCGTAGGAGCGGTGCCAGGCGCGTTGCCGCCGGTGATCGGATGGGCCGCTGCGACTGGCGAAATCACGCTGCCCGCAATCGTACTCTTCGGCATCGTGTTCTTCTGGCAGATGCCACACTTCCTGGCGATCGCCTGGATGTACAAGGACGATTACGCAAGTGCCGGTATTCCTCTCCTGCCAGTCGTGGAGCCGGATGGTCGACGAACAGGTCGTCAGGCGCTTCTCTACACGGCGGCACTCTGGCCCGTGAGTTTGCTCCCCGCGGGCGTCGGCCTGGCGGGAGCCCCCTACAGTGCAGTGGCCACGAGTCTGGGTATCGTCTTTTTCTGGCTGAGCGCCGTGTTCGCTCGCCATCGTTCAGTAGAAAACGCTCGCCAACTCTTCCTGTTCTCCATCACATACTTGCCACTCCTCCTGGGCGCGCTGGTCGTCGATCGGTTCTGGATCTGATCGGCTTCAGCCGAGAGCTTTGAGCATTTCCGACCTGCCGCTCCTGAACGCCACGCTCAATGGTGTCGCCGCAATCCTCCTGGTGCTGGGCTATGCGTTCATCAAGCAAGGCCATCGGCGCAATCACCAGTGGTGCATGCTGGCAGCACTCGGCACATCGGCGCTTTTTCTTGTGAGCTACGTGACGTACCACCTCAATGCCGGCTCGAAACCGTTTCCCGGGCAAGGTCCAATCCGGCTCGTCTACTTCGCAATTCTCGTGACCCACGTCGTGCTGGCAGCGGCGATCGTGCCCCTGGCGCTCGTCACGGCAACCCGGGGACTGCGTTCGCAATTCGACCGGCACGTCAGGATCGCCCGCTGGACCTTCCCAATCTGGCTCTACGTCTCCGTTACCGGCGTCGTAATTTACGTAATGCTCTACGAGCTTTACTGAGCGCCCCCCGGTGGACCGTCCTGCGATAAAATTGCCGCCACTGCCCACTTCGCCGCACGTGCTTCGCGAGAAGTCCGGAGAAGCCGGACACTACGCAGCGGAGGTGGTCGACGGAGTCGCGTTCCGTCCTGGAGGATTTCGTGATGTCAGGCTTACGACTCGTGGTCGGCGTGCTCTTCACGGTCCTCCTCGCAACGCCTGCGTTCGCCCAGTCCGCCCGCGCGACCGGCACTGTCAAGGACACCAACGGTCGTCCGATTAAAGGGGCGATCGTTCGGGCGATCAATAAGGACGCGCGGCCGTCAGAAATCACCTCGTCAACCGATGACAAGGGGCGCTGGGGAATGATTGGCCTTCGAACCGGGGCGTGGACGTTTGTCGTCGAGGCGCCCGGCTTCGCGTCCGTGACGGCGCAGGCGCCGGTTCGCGTGGCTACGACGCCGCCGATGGGGTTCGTTCTTGCTCACGATCCCGGCCCGATTCCCGGGGCGCTCGATAAGAACGTCTTGCAGTCCGTTACCGCGGCCAACAAGTTGCGCGACGGTGGTCAGCTCGATCAGGCGCTCGCGGCCTATCAGCAGATCCGCGAGCAGAATCCCAAACTGACATCGATCACGTTCGTTCTCGCTGATGTTTACCGTAAACAAGCGGCAGCAGAAACCAATCCGGTCGCTCGCCGAGCGCTGCTCGATCGCGCGATCACCGCGTACTCTCAACTGCTCACCGACGACACAACCGGCGCACGCGCGAAGGCGGAGCTCGAATTGACGCGCGCTGAGTTGCAGGCGATTCCGCAGTAGCCATGGCACGTCGCGCGCATGTCCGGGCCAACCGATGGCTGGCCGGGCTGATTATCGCGTTGTTCTTGATCGCGGTGACCGGCGCCGCGGCGATCGGGTGGTGGTACGCGCGCGAATCGCCGCCGCACCAGGGCCCGATCCTGCTCGTCTCGATCGACGGTGTGCCGGCAACGGACCTATCCGCCTATGGCGCCGAGCGAGCTGACACACCTGCGATCGACGCGCTGGCGCACGAGTCGATCATCTTCGAGCGCGCTTACACGCACTCTCCACAGAGCCTGCCCGCGCATGCATCGTTGCTGACGGGCCGCCTGCCCACGGACCACGGTGTGCGCGACGACGCAGGATTCTCGTTGCCGAAGGACACGAGCACACTCGCGGAGCTGCTGCGTAATCGCGGGTTCACAACGGGCGCCGCGGTTTCATCGTTCCTGCTGCGCGAGCGCACAGGCCTCGGACAGGGGTTCTCGTTCTTCGACGACGAGATGTCCGCTGGAGACACGGATGACCCTACCGCCACCGACCGCGGTGGCTCGAGGACAATCGACGTCGCAGAGCGTTGGATGTCGACGCAGAGCGGCCAGCGATTCTTCCTGTTCGTGCAGGTCCCCGGTGAGGACGCCGACATCGCCATCATGAGGCTGTCGTCGGCGCTCAAGGAACGCGGCTTGTATGATGACGCGACGATCGTCCTGGTCGGCGACCGTGGCGACACCGGTTCAGGCCTAACACTCGATGATCGCGCCCTGCGTGTGCCGCTCATCGTCAAACAGCCTTACAGCCAGGGAAGTCGCCGACGCGTCGCCTATCCAGTCCAGAACGTCGATATTCTTCCGACCATCCTCGATCTCGTTCGTGCGCCTGTGCCGGCTGGCCTTCCTGGACGATCGCTGCGCGCGGTACTCGACGACAGCGACGCGGTGCTGTCTGCGTCGCCGATCTATTCAGAGGCGCTGGCTGCTTATTTCAGGTACGGGGGAGAGCCTGTCTACGCGCTGACCGGAACGCATTTCCGTTTCGTCCGCGGGACCGGCGAGGATCTCGTTCCGCTCGATGGGGGGGCGGAGGCCGTCGGCGAGGCCAACGAAGCAGCGCGTCTGCGATCGGCGCTCGACGGCCTGGTCAGCTCGTCGACGATTGCCGCGCGATCCCCGGTCGCGGCGAGCGAAGAGGATCGTTACGCGCTGCTCGGCTACCTGGGCATCAACGGCCCCGTCGCCAGAACCGACATCACCATCGACGCAAATACGCAGCGCATGCTCGTGGAGGAGCACCGTGCGGCCGCCATACTCATCGGTCAGAAGAAGTACACGGCAGGCATCAGGGCCCTTCAGGCGATTGCACGAGCACATCCCGAACTGGTCTCGATCCATTTCCAGATTGGTGTGCTGCTCTCGCGGACCGGACGAATCGAGGAAGCCATTCTCGAGTTCACCCAGGTACGAGAACTTCGGCCCGATGCCTCGATGGCGGCGCGCGCGCTCGCGGATGCACTGTTGAAGACCGACAAGACCGAGGCGGCGAAAGAGCAAGCGGCCATCGCCGTCATGTTGGCCGAGGCGGAAGGGCCGCAGGAGATCTTTGCCGCGCACGAAGTGGCTGCTCGCGTCGCGCTGGCGAGCGAGGACAAAGAGGCAGCCGTGCAGCATGCCGAAGCGGCGCACGAAGCTGACCCTTCGATGCCGGTGCAGCAGTTCGTGCAGGGACGCCTGCTCTACGAGAAGGGGGAGTACGAAAAGGCCGCAGCGAGTTTCAAGGAAGCCGCGGCCGTGCTGACCGAGCACGGCCGCTCGCTCGCCGATCTGCACTTGTACCTGGGAGAGTCGCTCGCTCGCCTCGACCGCTACGACGAAGCGGAGTCGCAATTTCGCGAAGAGCTGCAGGATTTCCCGCGCAGCATGCAGGCTTATACGAGCCTCGCAATGTTGTACCGCGCGTCAAATCGTGATGCAGCCGTGGAGGATATCTTGAACGAGCTCGTCGCCTCGACACCGACGCCCGAGGGCTACGGTGTCGCCGCGCGGCTCTGGACGATCCTTGGCGATCCGTCTCGCGCCGAAGCGCTCAGGTCGGACGCGCAAACGCGCTTCCGCGGCGACCCGTCGCTGGCTCTGCTCGGGCGCGGCAGCCGTTAGCGCGCTTTCAAATCGATTTAGCGCGAGACCGTGGACCTTCGTTCTTGGTGCCGGGTCCATTCTGCGGTCCAAGGACCGTTGGTCCTGCGCCGCCCACGCAGCGGACGAAGGACCCGGACCAAGGACGACCAGGCACGAAGGCCCACAGACAATGAATGTGGCTACCCTACTAACTGGGTCGCCGCCCTTCGATCTGCTTGAAGGTCTCTTCGATCAGCCGCTCGTTGTCTTCTTTCGTCACGTTGCGCTCGAGGAGCTTCGAGGCAATCGCGACCGAGATGTCCACCGCCTCGGTGCGAATCTGGTGAAGGGCACGCGCGGTTTCGAGCTCGATCTGCCGCTCGGCGTTCTTCACGATGCCGGCAGCCTCCGCCTGCGCTTTCTGCTTCAACTCCTCGCGGAATCGATTCGCGTCCGAGCGGGTGTTGGAGAGGATCTGGTCGGCCTCGGTACGCGCCACCGCGAGGATTCGCTGCGACTCGACGTTCAGTCGTTCCAGTTCCTGCCGCGCCTTCCGCGCGTCGTCGAGCGACTGGCGGATCATGTCCTGTCGCCGGTCGAGCGCCTCGAGGAGCGGCCGCCAGGCGAACTTCGCCAGCGCCGCCAGGAGGACCAGGAACGTAACGATGGTCCAGATATAGAGCCCGGGATCGGGCTGGACCAGTGTGTTCATGACACATGCCCTTCCACGTTTAACCTTTGACCCTTGACCCTTGACCTTTGACGCATTCGAAGCATCACTTCATCAGCACGATCAGCAGTGCGAACACTTCGGCGAGAATCGCGACGCCTTCGAGCAGGAAGAGCGGAAGGTTCACGGCACCGGTAATCTGCGCGGTCGCGCTGGGCTGCCGTCCGATCGCTTCTGCGGCTCCGGCGGCTAGCCGACCGATACCAAGACCTGCGCCAATTACAGCGAGGCCAAGGCCGATCCCCGCGCCCATATATGCAAGTGCGAACCCTTCCATTCGTCTCTCCTTCGAAACGCGAGTCCTCGTGGACGCGCCGACAAACACTCAGTGGTGAGCGTGGATGGCCATGCCGATGAACACGGCCGTCAACAGTGTGAACACGTAAGCCTGGACCGCGACGACGATGATCTCGAGCGCCGACAACAGCACCGCGAGCACCACCGACGGTATACCAATGCCGACGCCGACCAGCGCCTGTCCAGACAATTCCGTGAAGATGAACACGAACGACAGGATGGCGAGAATCGCGATGTGGCCGCCCGTCATGTTGGCCGCAAGTCGCATCGTGAGCGCGAACGGCCGGACGAACATGCCCATGATCTCGATGGGGATCAGCATGAGCGTCACCGGCAGAGGCAGACCGGGCGGCACCAGGTTCTTCCAGTGCTGGACGAAGCCGTGCGCGCGCGCGCCGGCGATGACGATGGCGAAGAACGTGATCGTCGCCAGCGCCGCCGTCACGTTGTAGTTGCCCGTCGCGGTGGTGCCGCCATGAAGCACCCGCGCCATGAACGATTCCTCAGGCAAGTGCAGCACCGAGTGATTGATCAGCGAGAGCACGTCGAAGATGGGAATGAGGCCGATGGCGTTCGCAGCCAGGATGAACACCGCGAACGTCAGCAGCAACGGTGTCCAGGAGTTCACCCACTTGCGACCGACGTTGGGCTCCACAATGCCGTCGCGGACGAATTCCACCACGATTTCGAGGGCGCTCATGAAACCCGAGGGGATGAGCCGATCCTGTCGCAGGTAGCGGCGCACCGTCACCGTGACAATGAGGAACACCAGCGCGGCGACCACCCAGAGCATGAAGACGTGCTTGGTGATGGAGAAGTCGATGCCGAAGACGGTTGGCAGATGAATGAGCGGATGATCGAGCGGACTGTTCGAAACGTGCTCGATGATCACCGCGCCGGCATTGAACTTCTCTGCGGCTTCTGAAGCCACGCCGGCACCGGTGGCAACGTGTTCGGGTTGAAGCATCACGTGGACCGTAATCTTATGCGCGTTCGCTCGTGGGCGAACGCAGATCGTTCATCAACAATCGTCGCAGGAACGTCGCTTCAATCGTGTGCAACGCGATGAAGTACGCCGCGAAGCTCACGATAAATGGCACCGGACGCAGATCCAGTCCGCGCAGCACGATGCCGACGTAGCCGCCGAAACACACCATCTTCACGGCAAGCGCAATCATCATCACGTTGGTCAGGCGGCCTGGTGCCGACCGGTAGGCGCGCATGTAGGCTATCCAGCTGCCAATCGCGGATACCAACGGGCCCGCCATCCCCAGGAGCACTTCCGGATCGCCGCTCCCGTCCGTGATTACCCTGGTCACGAGCCACGAAACCAGGCTCGCGCCGGTCATCCACGCCGCCGCCGTCATCGATGCCAGACGACCTTTGCCAACTCGTAGAACCCGACGGTCAATCCAAGGACAAGACCCACAAACAAACCCCAGGGTGCGGTCCCTCGCCACTGATCAACGGCATAGCCGATACCGCCGAGCAGGATGATGGCGCCGATCAGCGTGTAGCTGGCACCGGCCGCGGGTCCCGCGCGCTGTACGTTGTCCTGGAGCGACTCTGCCGAGCGTTTGAACGAAAAGCCCGCCTGTTTCTTTGCCATGGCACCGCTATAAAGACACCGGGTGTCCATTTCGTGCAAGGTCGGCAGTCGAAATGACACCCGGTGTCCTCTCGACCGGTTTGAGCCCACAACCCGCCCTGCCGGATGCAGTACCGCCCATCAGTATATCGCGACTTTGTGAAAAACTTCACCAGCCGCCGCATGTCGCGGACCACCCACGCAATTACGGTGCTCTTGTGGCACGATC
>JBKPNV010000229.1:0-19268 GCA_046732795.1 Acidobacteriota bacterium | reverse complement strand
TGCACGACCGTCAGGTGATGCGTCGCCGCGCAACTGGCGATGAGGCAGTCCACACTCGAACGCACCGCGACGCCCTGCCGCCGAGCGCGGCGGTAGATGTCGACGGCCCCCTCAATAATCGGAAGGGTGAGCGGCAGGGACGCACGGCAACGCGAGCATTGCGGTTCGCGCGACCGCGAACGCCCGCTCGTCGCCGAAGCCCTGAAGCACTTCCTGAATGACGGGAGGGCACGTGACGATCAGGTCGCGATCATCCACCAGTCGATCGATGGTCAGCCGGCTGCCGTGCCGAAACACGTCGATCCATGCGCTCGTGTCAACGAGAAACACGGCGCTTTCGCGTCCGATATACGCCACGCGCCTCGCGTGGGAGAGACGCCTCGTCACCACGCATCTCACTCAACTGACCTTGCCACAAGCCCGAGCCCGCCAATTGGTCGATGGTTCGGGCTTTGGCCCGGCGCACCATCTCATGCAGGGCACGCTCGATGGTGCGCGAGCAGGTCCGCTCGCCGCTGACGCGGACTGCCGCCTCCAGCAGCGCCTCATCGAGCACAACATTCGTGCGCTTCATACACACACGCTAACAGCCTGGACCAGGTAGAGCAAGGGAGACCGCGCCGGTCGGGACGAAATGAACGACCTGCCTGGGACCGTATAATACGGACGCAATCATCGACTTCTGCTGTGAGACCCGCCTCGAGGCGGACACTACAACGTCATCTTGGCTCCGGGCTTGCGGCCCTGGGCTCCCCGCTGGGTTCATCAAGGAGGCAGCACATGATCACGCGAGTTCTCGCATCCTTCGCGATCGCGGCAGTCGTGGCGCTGATGGCGTCGCTGCCGGTCGCCGGTCAGAGCACATCCAGTTCTGCTCCGCCACTTGTGATCACGGCGTACAACGGGGGACCTCCAACGAATTACGTGACACCGCGGACGCCGTGGGGCGAACCGGATCTGCAGGGCACATGGTCGAGCGACGACACTGAAGGGATACCGCGCGAGCGACCGCCCGCGCTCGGCACACAGCTCTACCAGTCGGACCAGGAATACTCGGCTCGCCTGAAGCAGGTGCAGGCAAACGTCGTCAACCGCGAGAACAACGCCACCAGCACCTTCCGTAACGATTTCGCGCGCCGCGCCTTCCGGCAGACGTCGATCATCGTGGACCCGCCAGACGGGCGCATGCCCGCGTTCACGGCCGAGGCGCTGAAGCGCCGCGCCTCGCGCGACCGTGGGACGTTTGGCGATGGTCCATTCAACACGACCGAAGACTTCACGCTGTACGACCGCTGCATCACACGCGGGATTGTCGGGTCGGTCCTGCGCGTGGTCTACGGCAACGGCAACCGCATCGTCCAGGCGCCCGGGATGGTGGCAATCAGCTACGAGATGATTCACGACACGCGGGTGATGTACACGGACGGGCGCCCGCACATCGCGCCCAGCATCCGGCAGCTGCTGGGTGATTCGAGGGCACGCTGGGAAGGTGACGAGCTGGTGGTCGAGACGACCAACCTCACGGATCGCACGAGCATCGGCGGCAACGGCAATGGCCTTC
Organism: Acidobacteriota bacterium; assembly: GCA_046732795.1. Taxonomy (GTDB): domain Bacteria; phylum Acidobacteriota; class Vicinamibacteria; order Vicinamibacterales; family UBA2999; genus Gp6-AA40. The sequence continues at coordinate 17,707 of JBKPNV010000229.1, read as the reverse complement.
GACACAGCGCCAGGATGGTGATCACCGAGCGCTTCAAGCGCGTCGCAGACGACGTCCTCCAGTATCAGTTCACGGTCGACGATCCCATGACGTATGAAAGACCGTTCACGATGTCGTTTCCGTTGACCCCGCTCGACGGTGGCATGCTGCTTCCCTATGAGTGCCACGAGGGAAACCTCGCGATCCTGCAATCGCTCGGCGCCGAACGGGCCGAGGATCGAGCGCTCGAGTCAGACCTGAAACGCGGCATCATTCGACCTCGGCGCGGCGTCCAGGAGAGTGGCACCGGCGGCGGCCGCGGTCGTGCCGCAGGCCCGGCTCCGGCAGCGACGCGCGATCCGGAGGATGCGAATTAGCCATGGCATCGTTGCGATTCTTCGTCGCTCGGCGCCAAGCGCCGAAGATCGTGCGCTTGCCGAAGATCTGTAGCGTGGTGTGATCCGTCCACGCCGGCCTGTGCGGGACGGCAACCCGCAAGCCAACGGGGGCGGACGTGGGCAGGGCGCCGCGGCGGCAGCCGCTGCGCCTGCTGGCGGGACGAGCCCGCGGCGCGCCCCCCGGATGGCGATCAACAACGGTAAGATCCACGGAAGTCGAAGAGGAGATGACTGATGAATAGGCGAGTTCTCGCGTCGCTCGGCGCTGCAGGCACGATGGCGCTGGTAGCGATGGCGTCGTTACCACTGTCGGGACAGAGCAGTACTCCAGCGCTGGTCATCACGGCGTACAACGGCGGTCCCGCTGCTCCGTATACGGTTCCCAAGACACCGTGGGGCGATCCGGATCTGCAAGGGGTCTGGAGCAGCGACGATGCGACGATGCCGATGTCGCGGCCGCAGAACTTCGGCGAACGGCTGTACTTGAACGATGAGGAATTCGCTGCCCGGCAGAAACAGATTCAGACAGGCATCAGCAACGCCGAGAACGCCGTGGGATCGTTCCGGGGAGATTTCGCGAGACGCGCGTTCCGTCAGACCTCACTCATCGTCGACCCTCCCGACGGCCGCACACCTGCCTTCACCCCCGCAGCGCAGCAGCGGCGCGCGCCACGGGATCAAGGGACGTTCGGCAACGGACCGTTCGATTCGACCGAGGACTTCACGTTGTACGACCGCTGCATCACTCGCGGCATCGTCGGATCCGTGATGCGCGTGGTCTACGGCAACGGCAACCGCATTGTCCAGGCGCCCGGCATGGTGGCGATCAGCTACGAGATGATTCACGACTCCCGGTTCTTCTATACCGACGGCCGACCGCACGTGTCGCCGAACATCAAGCAGTATCTGGGTGATTCGCGCGCGCACTGGGAAGGCGACGAACTCGTTGTCGAGACCACGAACCTGACCGACAAGACCAGCATCGGCCCTAACGGCAATGGCCTGCGCCACAGCGACAAGATGAAGATCACGGAGCGCTTCAAGCGCGTGGCGGATCAGATTCTGCAGTACCAGATCACCGTGGACGATCCGGTGACGTACATGCGTCCGTTCACGCTGTCGCTGCCGCTGACGCCGCTCGACGGAGGGACGCTGCTGCCCTACGAGTGCCACGAGGGCAACTACGCCGTCCGCCAGTCACTCGGCGCCGAGCGCGCGGAAGATCAGAAGGTGGCGGCCGATCTGAAGCGCGGCATCATACGTCCCCGCCGTCCGGTGCAGGATGGTCTCGGAGTCGGTGGACAGCCGATCGGCGAGTCCGGACCGGGAGGTCTCATTCCGGGTGCGGGTCGTGCCGCGGGACCGGGGAATTGATTTCAACCTTCGGCTCTCAACTTCCAACTCCCAAGGCAGCGGGTTTTGGGAAGTTGGAGTTTGGGAGTTGACAGCGCCAGTTTGGCTATAATCTCTCGGCTTCTCGAGCAGAGGCGGGAGACTTAGACGAATGAACCGAAACGTGTGGATCGTTGCGGGAATCGTGGTGATGGCGCTCGGACTCCTGAACATCGCTCTCGGCAAGTACCTGGTACCGACCATGGCCATTGCGACGGAACGCGGCACCATCGCAGGCTGGTGGTTGATCTGGACCGTGATTATGCTGGTCGTGATCTCCGCGCTGGCCCTTGGTGGGTTCCTGCTCGCCGCAGGTCTGGGGAAAGTTCCCGAAACACGGGCTAAGTAAACAGTCCAATCAATCGCGCGTTGATCGTCACGCCAGTCCAGATCGCCATCGAGATGAACCCGACGACTTTGGTTGCCGTCGATGACTCGGCGGCCTGAGTCATCTTCCGGCGTACGGTGACGAGAAAGATCAGCCCGAACGCGAGCAGGTACATCTTGTACCAGAAGAACTCGCTGAAGTACTCACGCGTGGCGTTCTGCATCATCTGTGGCACTCCGGTGGCCACCAGGCCCAGAAAGCCCATGATCATCCAGGGGCGCGCGTCGCGAGCGACCTGCGAGATGGGCTTCGACCGCATCCCGTAGCCAAGCAGCCGCAGGTCCACGATGATGATTCCACCGGCGAAGAACGCCAGGAACACGAGGTGAACCGCCTGGACCAGCGGATAAATCCAGATGGATGCCCCGATCGCCTGACTGATGGGCCACTGGCCCATCGCCTCGAAGAACCCCTGTAGCATTCGATCGACTCCTGATCAGTGTCGATGTCGGAGAGCCCGGCGTAGCCGGGCGCCCCGACTAGTTCTGGAACCAGTTGTACGGGATCAGCCGCCCCGACACGATGACGACGGCCCACAGCACAATCGATAGCGCGCCGGAGAGCCTCGCTCCAAATGGAGTCGTCGCTCGCGAGTCCCACGTGACCACCGAGTTATAGGTGATGTAGTGGAACGCCATGGCGTTGATACCTGCCAGGATCATCACCAGCATCTTCGTCCAGAAGAAGATGTTGACGTAAAACCGCATGGGGTCGGAGTAGGCAAGCGTCAGCCCGGTGATCGAGCTCAGGCCCATGCCCAGCATCTGCCACGGGAACAGACGCTTCTGCACCTCTGAAAACGGACTGCTCATGTTGCCAATGCCCAGCAGCCGGAGATCCATCATCACGATGAGGCCGGCAAACAGGCACATGCTGATGACATGAGCCACCGTGAGATAGGGCGAAAAGAGCAACGACTCCCGGATGGCGATGCTGGTTGGGAACTCGCTCACCCACTGGAACACATTCCGCAACGGCATCATCAATTCGGCCATTTACGCTTCAACCTCGCTTGCGTGGGTGTCGATGATGATGCTTACGGGATACAGCGCATCTTCAGATCTTCCTTGTCACGATACTTCTCGTGGCAAGCCGCGCACGCATCCGCCACGGTTCCACTCACGTCCACCATCTGGTCCATGTTCTTGGACTGAGCGGCTTTGTAGGCGGCGGCGCCCGCTTCCTGAAGCCCCTGCGCCCATTTCTTGAAGTCTTCCTGATTGACCGGCACATCCCGGCCGTTGTCACACTTGCGGCCCGGGATGGTAATCAGGTTGGCCGTTTCCTGCAGCGCGATCGCAGCGTTCTCGACCGCCTGCCATCCTCCGTACACTCCAGAGAACTGTGACGACGCGCTGGTGCCCTCGGCGGGCTTCTGTGCGGCAGCCGGATCGGTGCTCTGGGTGTCGAAGATGATGTTGGAATTGGGGAACGGAATGCCCCGCATCACCTGCGCAAGCGAACCGTAGGGTTTCGCGGCCGACGCCGCTGCCGCCGGAGCGGGCGGCTGCGCCTGGGTACACGAGATGAACAAGATCGAGATAGCGACGAGCCCATACACACGTTTCATATGCGTCCTCCAACGCGACGGCCGCAGACCGCCCGTGCCGGCCCCGCAATGTCAACCCACGTTACCCTGATAAATTGCACTCCATCAACTTCGGATGTTTCAACGCGGAAGATTCCACGGTTGGCGGAAGGTTTCGCGAGGATGGTGGCCGGCGGGGACCCGTTTTGCACAGTCGGGGCAGGAGTCTATCTCACAGATTTCGGAGGGGTCAAGGTAAGCTATGCCCCTGACACGAGGCGACTGTGCAGGATCTGACGACCGGCTCGTTGAGCGGACACCTTCTCAGGACGACCAGTTACATGCTGGTCAGCATGGTTTTCCAGACGCTGTACGTGCTCGTCGATCTGTACTGGGTCGGCCGTCTGGGTACGACGGCGGTCGCGGCGGTGGGCATCAGCGGCAACCTGACGTTCATCGTCCTGGCCGCGACGCAGATGCTGGGTGTCGGTACCACGACGCTGGTGGCCCACGCGACCGGCCGCCGCGATCAGTCGCAGGCCATCGTCGTTTTCAACCAGTCACAAGTGCTCTCCATCGTGGTGGGCATCATCTTCCTGGCGATCGCGCTGGTTTTGCGTGATTCGTATGCCCGCGCCTTCAGCGCCGACGAGGCGACGATGGCGCTGACGCGTGAGTATCTGCTGTGGTTCATCCCCGCGATGGCGCTGCAATTCGGCCTCATCGCCATGGCGTCGGCGCTTCGCGGGAGCGGCAACTTCAGGCCCGGGATGGTTGTGCAGACCGCCACTGTCATCATCAACATCGTGCTGGCACCTTTCCTGATTTTCGGGTGGGGTATCGGACGGCCTCTCGGCGTGGCCGGCGCGGCGATCGCGACGCTGCTCGCCATCGCGATCGGTGTCGTGTGGATGGCACTGTATTTCCTGCCGGCGGACGCCTACCTCAAATTCACCCCTGGCAGCTGGGCGCCCCGTTTCAAGTTGTGGAGCGACATGCTGAAGATCGGTCTGCCGGCAGGCGCGGAGTTCGCGCTCATGGCCGTGTACCTGATGATCGTCTACGCCGTGTCGCGCCCGTTCGGCGCGGCCGCGCAAGCAGGGTTCGGCATCGGCATACGGATTCTGCAGGCTTGCTTCCTGCCGGTCGTGGCACTCGGGTTCGCCGTGAGTCCGGTGGCCGGTCAGAATTTCGGCGCGCGGCGTTCAGCGCGCGTCAAGGAGACGTTCAAGACGGGCGCGGCAATCGCGGCGGCGGCAATGCTGGTCCTTGCTGTCGCGGTCTGGCTCTGGGCCGACGCCATGGTGCGCGTGTTCACGGCCGACCCGGCGGCGGTCCTGGTCGGCGAGGAGTACCTCCACGTCGTGGCGTTCAACTTCGTCGCGTCTGGCGTCATCTTCGTGAGTTCGAGCATGTTCCAGGCGATGGGCAATACGATTCCCTCGCTGATCACCTCGGGTGCGCGCATCGTGATCGTGGCCGTGCCCGTGCTGCTGCTCGCGGAAACTCCTGGTTTCGCGCTTCGCTGGATCTGGTACATCTCGGCGGCAGCCGTGATTGTTCAATTGGCGATGAATCTCCTGTTGCTCAAACGTGAATTCCGGCTCCGGCTCAATTTCGCGCCCGATGAGCGCCGGGGCCTCGTCATGACGGGCGCCGTTCCGTTGTAAGCTCACTGACATGCCCTTCATCATCACTGACCCGTGCATCGGCACGAAGGACACCGCCTGCGTCGACGTCTGTCCGGTCGACTGCATCCACCCTCGCAAGGACGAACCGGATTTCGAGCAGACATCGATGCTCTACATCCATCCGGACGAGTGCATCGATTGCGGCGCGTGCGTGCCCGCATGTCCGGTCGCCGCGATCTACGACAGCATCGACTCGACACCGCCCTCACAGAAACAGCTGGTCGACGCCAATGCGACGTTCAGGGCGGGCGACGCGGCCGCGTTGACGGAGGCCGAGGCGATTGTCAAAGCGCACATGTCGGCGCATGCGGACCTGATGGCGGTCGCGCCGGCCGAACGCGCGGCGGCACACGCCAAGTAGCCTCACGTCGTCGAAAGGCTCTGGTGGACACGCGCCTCCGTAGGGCGGGTCCTGCTTGTGCACCCGGCAGAATGCCGGGTCCCAAGAACAAGACCCGGCCTCCACGGTCGACGACAAAAGATGGCCAGAGCTGACAAAACTTGGCGATAGACTGACAAGAGATGGCCAGAGGTTGGGAGAGTAAATCGGTCGAATCGCAGCAGGAGGCGGCCGCAGCGAAACAATCGCCCGCAGCCGGTTTCGATCCTCAGGAGGCGCAACGTCGCGCGCAGCGTGCGACGCTGATGCTGGCTCGCACGCGCGCCTTAGCCGATCTGCAACACGCGTGTGCACCGGCGCACCGCGCCATGCTCGAACAAGCCATCGCCGATCTCGATCGACGATTGGCTGACGTAGATTAATTGGCGCGTTCGCGCGGTTCCGATTCCTCGACTGGTTCGGCGCAGCCTTGCGCCAGCAGTACGCCGGCGACCGCGGTGGGCACGGCGTGAACTTCACCCTTCCGGAAACGGCTCATTTCCTTCCCCCAGACCCGGATCCGGACGCTCTCTTTGAAGCGAATCACCATTGCTCGAGCCTCCGTAGTGATTCGAAGGCAACTTGCAGGCCAACGTGACCGCGCGAGGATTCAGGCGGATTTACAGGCGCATGAGGTAGGCGCGTGTCGACAGCCCGGCTGTTCGTCCGACCGCAGTGGCATAAATTGACACCTGTTTTTGGTAGCGCTCCACTGCCTCATCGAGCTCGCGATCTGTCTTGAAATCGACGACGACCATGGTGTTGCCGTCGCGAAACGCCAGATCGATGTACCCCTCGACGAGTGTGCCGGAATCCAGGCGGTACGTGACCGGAGTTTCGCGATAGCACTGCCCTTCGCGCGCGGCACGTCCGGCCGCCTGAAGAACGGGATGATCAAGCACGGCCCGCACAAGTTCGCGTGCGGACTCGACTTCCTGATTTGTGGCTCCGAGGATTCGTCCGTGTGCGTCGGACAACCGCGGCAGCGCCTCGAGCCCTTCGTCGCCGAACGGGACATCTGCGAGCAGCGCGTGCACGAGCGATCCGAAACGGATGCCTCCGGGCCGCGACACCTGACCGCCGCTGTTGACGATGGTGACAGGAACCTGTTCGACGCCGGGAAGCTCGAGCATCGACGCGCTTGTTGCCGTCGTCACGTCAAGCGATGGCCGACTAGCCGCCGCGACGTCAACGGCGCGTCCGGTCTGCCACGCGTTGTGCGCATCGAGTCCCTGCCGCAGGATTTCCGGCTGCACGTCCTTGACGATCAGATCGTCGCGACGGAGGCCGAAGGGCGCCTGGACATTGAGTGACAGCACCGGCGACTCCAGCGACCACCACACAACCGTGTGCGCGCTACCGACGGCGATTCGATGTTCGCCAGGGCACATCGTCGATCGCGAGGCCGGGTCGCCTCCCGGCCGCATCAGCACCGTGTCCTTGCTCTGGAATATGGGGCAACCTCGGGCCTGCTGTTGAACGCGCCGTTCGCTTTCGGGAGGATAGATTGCCGCGTTGAGCGGAGACACCCAGCCTTCACTGTAGGGCTCGTCGCCGACGGCAGGGACCACTAGCAGATCGCGAGCGCGTGTCGCCGCGACATACGCAACCCGCTCTCCTTCTTTCTGCTCCCGCGCGAGCTCGAGCGCCTTGTGATCGTTGAGATCCTTTGGGGACCACCCGCCGATGCGAAGCGCACAGAGGCCGCGCTCGAGATCGACGTGTCGGGTGGCATCCCAGGGTGTGAGACGAGCGGTGATGTCAGCCAACACGACGACTGGAAATTCCAGCCCCTTCGCCTTGTGCACGGTCATCAAGCGAACGCCGTCGCTGCCCTCTTCGAGAATCGGTGCTTGGGGCGCCTCGCCTGCGCGCGCGGCGTCGCGCAGCGCCTCGACGAATCCGCGGAACGACATCCCGCCGTCGAGCTCGTACTGGCGTGCGAGCTCGGAGACGTGCAGCACGTTGGCCAGCGCCTGCTCCCCTCCCGGCCGCAGCACGAAGCCAACATGCGCGCGCGTGTGATCGATCAACGCGCTGATCGTGTCCGCGACCGGCCGGTGGTTGCGCTGAGCATGCAATGAGCGTAGCAGCGTGAGCGCGTCGCGAATGGGTTCGAGCCCCGACGGCAACGATTCAGGGATCCTAAACGGGTGGAATCGAGCGGCGAGACGGTGATACTCGAGCAGCTCCTCGTCACCGATGGCGAACAGCGCCCCACGCAGCGTCGCGAAGATCGACAACTGATCGTCCGGCCACTCAATCGCCATCAACGCCGCTCTGAGCGTCTCGATCTCGTCGCGGTCGTGAAACGCTTTGCCGCCGACGAGAAGATGTTTCACGCTGCGTGCCTCGAGCGCCTCGACGTACGATCGCGTGACGTCTTCACCGAAACTCACGAAGCGGCGGAACAGAATGCAGATGTGGCGCGCCTCGAGTGGGACACGCCGGCCAGGCGCGTGCCGCTCGGTTACGGTCCAGCCGCTCTTCTTCACCAGCCAGTCGACGTACGCCCCCACAGCGTCCGGGAGACAGCGCTCGATTTCGCGCGCGGCAATGAACCGCTGGCCGTAGGGCGTCGGGACTGGCAAGACCACCACCGACGGCTGTCCCGAATGATCCTCGCGAGCCGGCTCGAGCGCGACGTAACGTGCCTGATGTGTGTCGAGATCGCCGTCCATCACCGGCTCGAACGCCGCGTTGACCAGCTTCTGGATCATCGGAACGCTGCGGAAACTTCGGCGAAGCTCGACACGCGTCGCGCCTCGTTCGACGAGCATCTCGCACACGCGCCGGTAGACGTCCACATCCGCGCGCCTGAACCGGTAGATCGACTGTTTGGGATCGCCGACGATGAAGAGCTTTCCGGCGACGGGAGTGGTCTGCTGCCAGCTCGTCTCAATGGGATCGTCGGCAGCGAGCAGCAGCAGCAATTCCGCCTGCAGTGGATCGGTGTCCTGGAACTCGTCGACGAAAATCCTCCTGAAACGACCCTGGAAATGACTGCGGACCTCCTGGTTGTCCTTGACGAGGTCGCGTGCCCGTACCAGCAGGTCGAGGAAATCGAGCGCGCCTTCTCGCGCCTTCAACAACTCGTATGTGTCGACACAGGCCATCAGCTCCTGTTGCAGCAGTGCCGACAAATCCGCATCGACGCGGAACTGAAACTCCTCCAGCGCCTGCATCAGCCGATCGCGCGCATCCAGGACCTGTGCGCGCGTCACACCTTTGGCGTAGGTCGGTCCACTGCCTTTTCGGGCGCGCTTGACGTCACGGTTCCTGCGCAGCTCGACGAGGAGCGATTCCAGTTCGTCGAAGTCTCCATCGCTCTGCGGCGCGTCCCTACGTCGCAGATCGCGGCTCAACCTCCTGACGGGCTCGGTATCGACGTATAGGTTGTCGCCCGCGTAGGAAGGTGACCTGGAGAGATCGGCAAGTTCGTGGACCAACTCGATTACGTGCCCGATAGCGCCGACGCGGTCGAAGGGCTCGCGCGTCCAGGGCTCACGGAAGTCGCGCCACTCGGCAAGCGCGAAGCCGGCGCGGCGAAGCCGCTCGGTCGGGCCATCCTCGTCGTCGCCGGGTCGGCTGCCCCGACTTGCCCGGCGCAGTGATCGGCGCACGCCTTCCGGCGGTTCCGCGAGCACCGCCTGGAACCAGTTCGTGAACGCCTCGTTGAACAGCCGCTCTGCCTGGCCTTCGGTCAGCACGCGAAACAGCGGATCGATCGCGGCTTCGACTGGCCGCTCGCGGAGAAGGTCGGCGCAGAATCCGTGAATCGTGCTCACGTGCGCCTCTTCGAGATTCTGCACAGCCGCGTCGAGCCGCTCGTGCACGTCGCGAGTGGTGGCCTCGCGCCGCTCGTCTTCGAGTTTCTGGCGAAGCCGCAGCTTCAACTCTCCGGCCGCCTTTTCCGTGAAGGTCACGGCAACGATCTCGCGAACGTCGGCGCGACCCTTGGCGAGCACACGCACGATTCGTTGCACGAGTTCAGTTGTTTTGCCCGTGCCGGCGGCCGCCTCGACAACCAGGGTGTCATCGATGGCTTCGAGAATCAGTCGACGCGCGCGCTCATCCGGGGTCAGGTCGTCGGCGTCGGGAAAAAGTGTGAAGGGGTCTGACCCCATCATGGACGCTCCCTCAATGCCAGAAGGTCAGCAAGGGCCTCGGCCGGCTTGCGAGCCACGCGCCGGAAGACGTCCGATCCGCATACCGGTCGGAAATCGCAACGGCCGCACGCGTCTTCCGTCGGTGCCGCGGCCAGAAAGCCCGTCTCGATCGCACGATCGATGACCTCGAGGACTTCACGGCCGGCGGCCCGAGACCGCTCATCCAGAAGAATGGGATGTGAAAAGAAGCTGCCGGTCGATGTGCAGTAGAACAGCCGGCCGTGACTCACCTCGCGCTCGAGAGCCGCTTCAACCGCCATCGAATACAGGACCGGCTGCAACACGGCTCCCCCGCCGATCAGGACCTTCTCGATGCGATCGGGCTTGCGTCCGGTCTTGTGATCCGTGATCCGCAATGCCTTGGTCTGCGCGTGCTCTTCGATGAGGTCGATCGCTCCGCGCAGCCTGAAACGCCCATCGATGACGACGTCACCACGAATGCTGTGCTCGTCGCGCTCGCCCGGCACGGATCCGAACGCAAGCTCGAAATAGATCGGCAGCCACTCGTCGCCGTCGCGTGCAAGGTACTCGAGCCACGCGTACAGGTCCCGCCTGATCGTCGCGAGTTCGTCCTGCCATACTCGTTCGACCGCCGGGACCAACTCGTCGTGCGCATGATCGCCGACAGCCTCGATCACGACGTCCAGCACCGCGCGCGCCGCGTCGATCGTGGCGACGGTCACCGGCAGTTGTCCTCTCGACTGCAGTGTGCGGAAGAAGCCGGCTTGAATCTCGTGAAACAGACTGCCCCGTGTCAGCGGATCCATATGCTGCAGCGGCTCAGGCTGCTCAAAGGGACGGAGCCGGTAGATCGCGGAGAGCACGAACTGGTATGGACACGCACTGAACAACTGCAGCGCCGAGGCCGAGTACGATCGCTGACCCAGGCGCTGCGCCGCCAACGCATCCCGCGTGTACGGCTGAACACGCGTCAACCCGTCGCTCGGAGACCAGCGCCGTTGACCGCGCGCCCATCGGTCGACGACGGAGCGGCGGAGGCACTCGTTGAGTTTGAGCAGGTAGTGGGCGTGGCCTTTGACCGCTTCCGGCGTGACCTCGTCGAGCAATCGACGCAGCACCGCAAGGTCGTGCTCCTGATCGTCGATTGCCTCGTCTGGCGACGAGGGAGCGGGCCAGGCCAGCGTCGCGTCGCCTGCCTCGCGCGCTCGCCGTTCGAGCTCGTCGTGATGCGGCACGCGGCCGGTCGCGGCGCGCATGACGTCGAGCGCGTAGAACGAGGGCACGCGCGCGCGTGACTCACTCAGCTCGATGCGCGGATATGACAGGTAGAGTCGATCCGAGGCGGCGCCGGCCGCCAGTTGCAGAAGCAACCGCTCGGACGCCAGGCGCTGGCGCTGTACGGGCAGCGCAGGGTCCACGACTTCCCGCATGCCGTCGAGCATGATCGGGTCTTCGCGCGGTTTCTGCGGAAACATGCGCTCGGCGAGGCCAGGAACGAACACGACTCGGAACGTTCGTCCTCTCGCCTGTTCCGGCGTCCCCACGAACACGCGCCCATATCGATACGTCGGCGGCTCCGACTCCATCGTCAGCAACCGCTCGGCAAGCACACGCCGCGCTTCGTCGAGATTGACAGGGCCAACTTCGCCCATCGGCCGGAGATCGGCCAGCACGCGAAGCACGTGGGCCGGTGACTTCAGCACACGCGGCGCCAGGGCCGAGAACCGGTCGAGCCACTCGCCCCACGCCGCGGAAGCGGGCCACGCCGCCATCTCTTCGATGATCGGCAGCGCAAACGCTTTCAGGTACTCCAGTTGCTGCTGCACCAGCCTGAGTCCCGCTACCTTGGCCTCGTCGCCACCGTCGTCTCGTCTTGCTTCACGGATCTGACGTTCGATCTCCGCGTGCTTGCCTTCCAACCGGCGTGTCCAGCGCGTCGCGTCACGACCGATGACGGCAGCGTCGACGATCAGCGCCTCCCAGCGCCACGGGGCACGCAGGGTTCCTGCGAGGATGGACTCCGACTCGGGATCCGGCACTCGGGATCCGGGACTCGGGATCGCCAGTTCGGGCGTCCGGGTTCCGGGTTGCGGGTTCGGTTCTTGTTCGACGGCTGGCCGGACGCGACCGAGTGCCTCATCCTGCGAGGCCGCCCAGCTTGCATCTGCCTGCTCGCTGGGCAATGGAACCTGGGCAAACGACAAGTACTCCGCGAATCTCGAGGCTGACAATTGTTCGGCCGCGCACGCCAGAAGAGCCAGAAACGCCCGGCCTGCCGTCAACGGCCGTCGCGTGCCGCGGCCGAACCACGCTGGCACCTTCGCACGCCGTAACGCGTGCTCGATGAGGCCGATGTAGTGTTGCGGCGCGCGGACGAGAACGGCCATCTCATCGAAGCGCACGCCGGCGCGAGCCTCGCGCAGGATTCGCCGCGCGATTTCGACGGCTTCCCGCCCTTCGCCTGGCGCTGAAAAGAACGTGAGCGAGCCATCGAGTTCACGCTCGATGGGAGGCGTTTGGGGGTCGAAGAGGTAACGGCGCAAACAGGCGAGATCACCGGCGTGTTCCTCGCGTCCCACCATCTCGACGCGACCGCCCATGGCCTCGAGCCGAGCAATCCCTTCACGATCGCTGGCCGGCATCGTGGCAAACGCAGTCTGACTCCCGGCTAGGAGCGCTTCGATGAACGTCGCTTCGGTTCGCCGATCGAGCGGCAGATCGATCAACGCCACGATCGACGCCGGATGCACGCGAGCGACGGCCTGGGTCGCCGCTTGGAACAAAGCCGCGCGATCGACGCTCGAGGCGCGCTCGAATGCCTCCTCGACTCGCTCGAGCAGCTCCGCCAGATCCGACCCGCCACGCGATGCGCGCAGGAGCCGCCGGGCATCGACGCCGGCGAGTCTAAGCTCCTGCAGCGTCCGTGCGAGGGCACGCGGGAAACCTGGTGTCGATGCGACAGGAGCGAAGTATTTCAGCGCCCGTTGTCGCGTCGCATCAAATGCGGCTCTGGCCGCGACCGCTTCGGCACCCAGCCACGTGCTCGGCGTATGTCCGGCGGTCGCGAGCGCCACGATGGCGCTGCGCGCCGCGAGCTGCGTCAGGCTGACCCGCTGCAAGGCGAAAGTTGCAGGCAGGGTCGCCGCAACGGCGCGTGCGAGATCATCAGCCGCGCCGCGAGAGGCACCGATGATGAGCGTTGGGGTGATCGCGTCTCGCGCGCGCAGCAGGTCGCGCGCAATCGCCAGCCGAGCGGCGGCAAGAGAAGAAACGTAAATGCGAAAAGCCATGTGCCTTCCCCGGCCCATGCCGGGCATCCGGAACAGCAGCGTCGCACTGCTGAGTGGCCCTACTCTAGCACGACATCGTCGCGGCGGCGGCTTTCCCGGCTCGATCCGTGTCGCAGGCAGACCCGCCGTCGATTCACCCGGTGGATTAGTTCGGCTATAACCCCGTCGCTGGGATTCGCGACGGAAGCGGACATCCAATCGTTTCTCGATCGTCGCTCGCGAATGGCCCGTCGGTGCGATTCGGCTGGACGCGTTCGACGGCCGAGCGGGTGGCGGCACCTTCTATGCGAAGTGTGGATTCGCGGAGGTCTGGCGCACGTCTATCGCGGGTGACGCTGATCTACGTCGAGTGCGTGCTCAGCGAGGGAAGATGCGCATTCAGGGCGCGAGGCGTTCGCGACGCCACGTACCACCAGCTTGGTGCACATAGCGCAGCCGATCGTGCAAGCGGCTCGGGCGGCCCTGCCAGAACTCGAACTCGTCCGGAATAACGCGGTACCCGCCCCACCATTCCGGTCGTGGAACGTGATCATCGAACTTCTCACGTGCCGCGTTGAACAACAACTCCAGCGTGTCTCGACTGTCGACAACCTCGCTCTGTCTGGATGCGTAGACACTCCAGCGGCTTTCGATCGGACGGCTCGCGAAGTATGCATCGGACTCGGCCGCCGAGACCTTCTCCACCGTGCCGTCGATGCGGACTTGCCGTTCGAGGCTGCGCCACGTAAACAACAGGCTGGCGCGGCCCGTGTCCTCTATCTCGCGCGCCTTGCGGCTCTGATAGTTCGTGTAGAACACGAATCCACGATCGTCGACAGCCTTGAGCAGCACGTTGCGAACGGACGGATGCCCATCGCGAGTTGCCGTCGCCAGCGCCATCGCGGTGGGATCGATCTCCGTTTCGCGAACCTGTTCGAACCAGCGCGCGAACTGCGTGAACGGATTGGCCTCGGACTCGGATTCGCTCAGCGGCTGGCCGATGTAGTCACGGCGCAGGTCGGCCAGGCTCATTCAGCGCTTACCAGCTTGATCGCGTCGTTCTCCACCGCGATGCGGACTTCTCCACCGGTCTCGGCGAGCGATCCAAAGAGCAGCATCTCTGAAAGCGGCTTCTTGATCACCCGCTCGATCAGGCGCGCCATCGGGCGCGCGCCAAACGCGCGGTCGAACCCTTTCCGAGCGAGCCACTCTCGTGCCGCGGCGTCGAGAACGATGGTGACCTTCTTTGCCGCCACCATGCCCCGCACTTCGTCAATCTGCTTGTCGACGACCTTCTCGATCTCGCTCGTGCCAAGCGCGCCAAATGTGACGGTGGCATCCAGTCGATTGCGGAACTCGGGGGTAAACGTCCGTTCGAGAGCGCCTCGGGACGATCCGCCTTTGCCCTGCTCGGCGAATCCGAGACGACGGTCGGACAGATCACGGGCACCTGCGTTGGTGGTCATGATGAGGACGACGTGACGGAAGTCGGCCTTGCGGCCGTGGGAGTCGGTCAGCGTCGCGTGGTCCATGACCTGAAGCAGAATGCTGAACATGTCGGGATGAGCCTTCTCGATCTCGTCCAGCAACAGGACCGCATGTGGCGTCTTGCGAATGGCGTCGATGAGCAAGCCGCCTTCTTCGTAGCCCACGTATCCAGGAGGCGCGCCGATGAGGCGGGAGACCGCGTGCTTCTCCATGTACTCGGACATGTCGAAGCGCACGAACTCGATGCCCATGATGCGCGCGAGCTGCCGGGCGAGCTCCGTCTTGCCCACACCGGTGGGCCCGGCAAAGAGGAAGTTGCCGATCGGCTTGTCCGGCGCCCGCAGGCCGGATCGCGATAGCTTGATCGCTGAAGCCACCTCGTCGATTGGGCCATCCTGCCCGAAGATCACGCGCTTCAACTCGACGTCCAGGCGCTCGAGCGCGCGCTTGTCATCGCTCGACACCGTCTGCACTGGGACGCGCGCCATCTTCGCGACGATCTGCTCGATCTGCGCTGCACCGATCCGACCGGTCGCCGCGGACGCGGGGAGCAACTTGTGCGCGGCCCCAGCCTCGTCGAGCACGTCGATCGCCTTGTCAGGCAGGTGCAGGTCCTGCAGGTGGCGCGCTGACAGCGCCACCGCTGCCGCCAACGCCTCATCGTCGTATTGCACGCCGTGGTGCGACTCGTAGTGCAGCCGCAGACCCTTGAGAATATCCAGCGCTTCGTCTTCGGACGGTTCGAGCACGTCGATTTTCTGAAAACGGCGCGACAGCGCGCGATCGCGATCGAACGATTGCTTCACATCGTTGAAGGTCGTCGAGCCGATGCACCGCAACTGACCGCTCGCCAGCGCGGGCTTGAGCAGGTTTCCTGCATCCATCGCACCGCCGGACGCAGCCCCGGCACCCACCAGCGTATGGATCTCGTCGATGAAGAGAATCGCGTTCTCTTCCTTCAAGAGGCGGTCGAGCACCTGTTTCACGCGCTCCTCGAAATCACCGCGATACCGGGTGCCGGCGACGAGCGCGCCAAGGTCGAGCGCAAACACGCGCGCGCCCTTCAGCACCTCAGGCACCTCGCCCTGATGGATTCTGAGCGCCAGCCCTTCGGCGAGAGCCGTCTTGCCGACTCCCGGTTCACCAACCAGCAGCGGGTTGTTCTTGCGTCGACGGCACAGCACCTGAACCATGCGCTCGATCTCGAGCACCCGCCCGATAAGAGGGTCGATCTGGCCCGCCGCAGCGCGGGCGACGAGATCCGCTGCATACACCTGAAGAGGATCGGTGGACGGCGCACCCGGCTCCGCGGCGGGAGTGGTCGCCGGCTCGGACCTGCCACCGTGAGACAACACACGGAGCAGCAGCAGCCGCTCGACACCCTGCGAGCGCAGGAAGTAGGCCGCGTGACTGTTCTCCTCCTGGAGCAGAAAGACGAGCAGACTTCCGCTCTCGACATGCTTGGCGCTCGACGACACCGCGTGCATCATCGCCTGCTGAATGACGCGGTCGAATCCGAGCGTCGGCTCCGGCTCGATGACGGTGGGCGCCGCCACCGGCGTGAACGCCTTCGCGAGGATATCGGTCAGCTGGCGGCGTAAGACCTCGAGGTTGGCGCCGCATCCGGTCAACACTCGCCGCGCCTGCGGCTCGTCGGTAATCGCGAGGAGCAGATGCTCGAGGCCGACCTCTTCATGACGACGGTCTGCCGCCATGCGAAATGCCCGTTGGATCGTCTCGAGTGTTTCCGGCGCGAAGGGTACTGGCGTCTTACTCATGTTCTGGACCTGCGTCCGGCTCCATCGTGACAAGGAGCGGAAACTCCTGCTCCTCGGCCATCTGTCTCGTCTTTTTCAGTTTCGTCTCAGCGACGTCGTGCGTGTAGATGCCGGCGATACCAATGCCCGCTAAGTGCACGTGCATCATGACCTCGACCGCTTCCGGGCGCGGCTTCCGAAACACCGATTCGAGCACCCACACCACGAACTCCTGGGTGGTGTAATCGTCATTGTGCAGCAGCACCCGCCACATCTGCGGGCGCTCGAGCTTCTGATCGCTGCGCGAGTCGGTCAGCGTCGATGAGGATGTCTCGTGACTCACAGGCCATGTCCGCCGGGCCCACAGCAGGACCCGTGCTGCGGGCCGGGTCCACACGCCAGGACCCGGCCTACGTACATATTGTACCTAGAAGGTCTTCGTCGAATCGCCACGGCGACGGCACCGGGGTTTGCCGCACGAGGGGACGGATGTCGCGCAGAAACGTGGCGCGTGGGATCTCGCGAGCGCCGAGTGATGCGAGGTGGGCCGTGGACATCTGGCAATCCACGCATGTGAAGCCCCACCGTTCGATCTGTTTCACCAGCGCGACCAACCCGACCTTCGACGCATCGGACACACGACTGAACATCGACTCGCCGAAAAACATGCGACCGAGGCTCACGCCATACACGCCGCCGACCAGTTGACCGGCTTGCCAGACCTCGACCGAGTGCGCGCAGCCGATGTCGAACAGACGCTGGTAGGCATACGCCATCTCATCCGTGATCCACGTCCCGTCCTGACCGCGTCGAGGCTCGGCGCACCCTCTCATGACCTGCCCGAAGCAGTTGTCGAACGTGACCTGCAGCCTGCCGGAGCGGATCGTCTTGCGCAGCGAGCGCGAGACGTGAACCTCGGTCGTGAACATCACCATGCGAGGGTCCGGACTCCACCACAGCACCGGGTCATCATCGCCAAACCAGGGAAAGATGCCCTTGGCGTAGGCATCGAGCAGCCGCTCCGTTGAAAGATCGGCGCCTGCTGCCAGCAGGCCATTCGGATCCTTCAGCGCATGCGCGACTGGCGGAAATGGATCGTGGAGGCTGAGAAAAGGAATCACGTATCCTTGATTATCAATCCTCTCCTCCGTCCAGACTTGACAACACTCGCGGCCAGCGTGACCGCGCCTCTGATTACACGCTTCGCGCCGTCGCCTACGGGCTACCTGCATCTGGGACATGTCGTCAACGCGATCTACGTCTGGGGCGTCGCACGCGCGCTCAATGGTCGCGTACTGCTGCGCGTCG
>JBKPNV010000228.1:0-23725 GCA_046732795.1 Acidobacteriota bacterium | reverse complement strand
TTGTTTCGCGGTGTCGTTGTTTCGCGCTCGACCGTCGTGCGTGGCGCAAAAAGTGTGCAGCCGTTTCGCGTGTTCTTGGGGCTGACGCGTTCCGTGATTGCTTGCATGCACTCGAAGCGGCTTCCGGGATCGAACGAGGAGCATTGCGCGCACGAGTGCAGCTCGGTGCCGCATCGGGCGCAGCGGCTGTTGAACCCGATGTCGTCCGCGGCCAGATGTCCGCATTGGGCGCAGCGAATGACGTGCCGGAACCCCGGCATATTGATGTTCTTGGGGCCATCCTGGGAAATCCGCCGTGCTCCGGCCGGCGCGCCCGGTTCCGGGGCCGGACGAGGCGCTGATGGCTTCGGAGCCCGATCGCGGTCCTCGTCTTGGTAGCCTCGTTGGCGGTACTTCCTGTCGCTCATTGAGTTGCGGCCGTCGTGCGGATTGTATACCCGGGATGATCGAAATTCGGTGCGTCGGCGTGATTGTGAATTACATTTGAGCATAAAATCGCGCGTCGGACATAGGGGCGCCCGGGACCCCTCGGCCGCTTGATCCTTTTTTCACAATTGTGGTACAAGTCGGGACTGGCCCCGTAGGGTTGCCGCCCGTCAGTCACCCCATCTGAAGATGCCGCAGATCTTCCATCGCAGCGCCAATACCATTTCCAAGCTCAGTCTCGCCGGCGCCCTGACGCTGGTTGCGGGTCTGATCCTGCTCGCCATGATGCTCGGTCGCTCCTCGTACGTCACCCGTGCGAATGAATACGTCGAGCAGCCGGTGCAATTCAGCCACCTTCATCACGTGCTCGACGACGGCATCGATTGCCGGTACTGCCACACGTCGGTGGAGACATCCTCGTTTGCAGGCATTCCGCCCACCAAGACGTGCATGAACTGCCACTCGCAGATCTGGTCGAATGCCCCGATTCTCGAGCCGGTTCGCGCCAGTTTCCGAGACGATCGCCCCCTCCGCTGGGTTCGCGTCCACGACCTCCCGGACTTCGTGTACTTCAACCACAGCATCCACGTGAAGAAAGGGATGGGGTGCGAAACCTGCCATGGGCGTGTCGACCAGATGCCCCTGATGCGGCAGGTGCAGTCACTCCAGATGGAGTGGTGTCTCGACTGTCACCGCAATCCAGAGAAATACGTCCGGCCCCGCAGCGAGGTGTTCACGATGGACTACCGCCCTCCCGTGCCGCAATCGGTGCAGGGCCCCATGCTGGTGAAGGAGTACGGGATCAAGGGCAACACCAGCTGCTCCACGTGCCACCGGTGACCAGCACATGAACGATTCGAACGATATCCAGGTACTTCGCGCGAAGCTCCAGGGGACGCGAGGCCGCACCTACTGGCGAAGTCTCGAACAGGTCGCCGAGACCCCCGAATTCAAGGAATTTCTCCACCGGGAGTTTCCTCAGAACGCCTCGGAGTGGTTGGACCCGGTCGGTCGGCGTGGGTTCCTGAAGTTGATGGGCGCATCGATGGCGCTCGCCGGCGTCAGCGCCTGCACCCGTCAGCCCGAAGAAGCCATCGTTCCCTACGTCAGGCAGCCGGAAGAGATTATTCCTGGAAAGCCGCTCTTCTACGCGACGGCCATGCCCTTTGCCGGTTCCGGCATTGGGCTCCTGGTTGAGAGCCACGAAGGACGTCCAACCAAGGTCGAGGGCAATCCAGATCACCCATCCAGCCTGGGTGCCACCGATCTCTATGCTCAGGCGTCGATCCTGGGTCTCTATGACCCCGATCGATCGCAAGTGCTCACGCACCTGGGAGAGATTCGACCGTTCGAGGCGTTCGCATTGGCAGTTCGCCAGGTTCTCGAGGCGCAACAGGGGGTGCAAGGGAGTGGCATCCGGATTTTGAGCGAAACCGTCGCGTCGCCGACGCTTGGCGCTCAGATCGACGAGTTTCTGGCCAGGTTTCCACAAGCGAAGTGGGTGCAGTGGGAGCCCTTTGGTCGGCACAACGAGCGCGCCGGCAGCCGCCTCGCCTTCGGTGAGTACGTCGATGCGAGGTACTCGGTTGAAAAGGCGGACGTCATCCTGTCGCTCGATGCCGACTTCCTCTGTACGGGCGGTGGCAGGCTGACGCACTCGCGTGCCTTTGCTTCACGACGTCGCGTGGAGGGCGATCCGTCACAGCGCAATCGTCTCTATTCCGTCGAGAGCTCGCCGAGCAACACGGGAACCAAGGCGGATCACCGGTTGCTCCTTCGTGCCTCTGATATCGGCGCGTTCGCGCGCGCGGTTGCCGCACAACTCGGAGTCACCAGCGCTGCGGGAGCGTCCGCTCCCGAATCGGCACAGGCGTGGCTCGGTCCTGTGGTCAAGGATCTTCAGAACGCGCGCGGGCGAAGCCTTGTCGTCGCGGGTGAGGGACAGCCGGCAGCTGTGCATGCCCTGGCGCACGCAATGAACGACGTCCTCGGAAACGTCGGCAACACGGTCGTCTATACACAGACGACCGAGACGCATCCAATGGATCAGCGGGCCGGACTGGCCGAGCTCGTCGGTGAGATGAATGCGGGCACCGTGAGCATGCTGCTGATTCTTGGGGGCAATCCGGTTTACACGGCGCCATCGGATCTCAAGTTCGCGGAAGCAATGGACAAGGTACCGTTGCGCGCGAATCTGAGCCAGTTCCACGACGAGACCGCCGCGCTCTGTCACTGGCATATCCCTGAGACTCACTTCCTCGAGATGTGGGGCGATGTGCGCGGACATGACGGCACCGTATCGATCGTGCAGCCGCTGATCGCACCGCTCTACAACGGCCACTCTATCCATGAGGTCGCCTCGACGCTCAGCGCCGCGGGCGTCAGGTCGGGCTACGACATCGTGCGCTCGCACTGGGCTGGCCAGCGCGGCGGCACACCGGCACCGGCCGGGCCTGGGCCGGCCGTCGGATCGCTGCAGCCGTTACCCGGCAGCACCGAACCGTCGCCGTTCGACCGGGAGTGGCGGCGATGGCTTCATGATGGCGTCGTCCCGAATACCACTTTCGCGCCGAAAGTTGTCGCCGTACAGGCCGGTGCTATTGGCGCGGCGCCGGCAGCGTCGGCAGCCGGTCTAGAAGTCGTCTTCAGGCCGGACCCGAGTGTCTACGACGGACGATTCGCCAATAACGGATGGCTCCAGGAGCTTCCGAAATGGCTGACGAAGCTCACTTGGGACAACGCCGCACTGCTCTCCCCCGGTACGGCGGATCGCCTCAATCTCATTAGCGGCGACGTCGTGGAAGTGAAGCAGGGATCGAGCACGTTGCGCATCCCTGTGTGGCTGGCGCCGGGACACGCGGCGGACACGATAACGATCCACCTGGGATATGGACGCGATCGCGCCGGCCGGATCGGTACCGGGATCGGCTTCGGTGTCAACGCGCTTCGCAGCGCCGCCGCGCCCGACTTCCTGAGCGGCGTGCAGGTGAGCAAGACCGGCGACAGCTACGAGATGGTTTCGACGCAGGATCACTGGTCGCTCGAAGGACGCAATCTCGTGCGCGTCGCAACGGTCGCACAGTTCGAGCAGGATCCGAACTTTGCTGCCAGGCAGGAGCATCAGCCCCTCGCCGGGAAGCTGACCATGTTCGAGCAACGCAAGTACGAAGGCTATGCCTGGGGCATGACGATCGACCAGAACGTCTGCACCGGCTGCAATTCGTGCGTCGTCGCCTGCCAGGCGGAGAACAACGTGCCGGTCGTCGGCAAATCGCAGGTGGCGAACGGACGCGAGATGCACTGGCTCCGCATCGACCGCTACTACAGCGGCGACCTCGAGAACCCGGATACCTATCACCAACCGATGCCGTGTCAGCAGTGCGAGTCAGCGCCGTGCGAGGTCGTGTGTCCTGTTGCCGCGACGACGCACAGCGATGAAGGCCTGAACGATATGGTCTACAACCGCTGTGTGGGCACGCGCTACTGTTCGAACAACTGTCCGTACAAGGTGCGCCGCTTCAACTTCCTGCTTTACTCCGACTGGGACACGGCCAGTTTCAAGCTGGCTCGCAATCCCGACGTCACGGTGCGCAGCCGCGGCGTGATGGAGAAGTGCACCTACTGCGTGCAGAGAATCAATCTCGCGCGCATCACGTCGAAGCTCGAGGATCGCCAGATCCGCGATGGTGAAATCCTCACCGCCTGTCAGTCGGCCTGCCCGACCAATGCGATCGTGTTCGGGAACGCCAACGATCCCACGAGCGCCGTCGCGAAACTGAAAGCGAGCCCGCTCAATTACGGACTGCTCGAGGAGCTGAATACGAGGCCGCGGACCACATATCTCGCCATCGTGCGGAATCCCAATAGCGAGCTGGAGCCTGCCCGGCCGCTCGCGAGCGAGGGGGAAGGACACTAGGGATGGACAAGTCGCACGCTCCGATGGCGTTGTCGGCGGAGAAAGCGCTGCTGAGCCGCACGCCTGCGGTCATCGAGCCCGGTCACACCTTCGAGTCGGTCACCGAGACGATCGGCCATACCGTGCTCTCGAAGCGCACGCCGATCGGCTGGTTCCTCGGATTCTTCATCGCGTTCATCCTGCTGATGATCCTGAACATGACCATCGGCAATCTGCTGATGAAGGGCATCGGCATCTGGGGCAACAACGTTCCCGTCGGCTGGGCCTTCGACATCATCAACTTCGTCTGGTGGATCGGTATCGGTCATGCCGGCACGTTGATCTCGGCGATTCTGCTCCTCTTCCGGCAGCAGTGGCGCACCTCGATCAACCGCTTTGCCGAGGCCATGACGCTCTTCGCCGTTGCCTGCGCGGCGATGTTCCCGCTCCTCCACACCGGCCGGCCGTGGCTCGCGATCTACTGGCTGTTCCCGTACCCGAGCACGATGGGGGTCTGGCCGCAGTTCCGCAGCCCGTTGATCTGGGACGTGTTCGCGGTATCGACGTACGGCACGGTTTCCGCGCTGTTCTGGTTCACCGGCCTCGTGCCGGACATGGCCACATTGCGCGACCGCGCCAAGTCACGCATCGCGCAACGCATCTACGGAATGCTGGCGCTCGGCTGGCGCGGCTCGGCCAAGCACTGGCAGCGCTACGAGATCGCATACCTGCTGCTTGCCGGCATTTCGACTCCCCTCGTGCTTTCCGTGCACTCGGTCGTGAGCTTCGACTTCGCGGTTTCGGTGCTGCCCGGCTGGCACGCGACCATCTTCCCGCCCTACTTCGTCGCCGGTGCGATCTACTCCGGCTTCGCGATGGTCATGACACTGGCCATTCCGCTGCGCAAGTTCTATCACCTTGAAGACTTCATCACGATGCGCCACATCCACAATATGACCAAGGTCATGCTGGTGACCGGAATGATCGTGGCGTATGGCTACGCCAACGAGGCGTTCTTCGCGTGGTACAGCGGTAACCCGTACGAAGAGTTCATGATGTACAACCGCATGACCGGGCCGTATGCGGTGTTCTACTGGTCGCTCATCGCCATCAACGCGGTGATGATTCAGTTGTTCTGGTTCAGGAGCGTGCGCGACAACATCCCGTTGTTGTTCATCCTCTCGCTCCTCGTGAACGTCGGTATGTGGCTCGAGCGGTTCATCATCATCGTGACGAGCCTCCATCGCGACTTCCTGCCCTCGTCGTGGGACATGTATGCCCCGACGCGGTGGGACTTCGGCATGTTTGCCGGCACGATCGGCCTGTTCCTGGCGCTCTTCTTCCTCTTCATCCGCTTCCTGCCGGCGATTGCGATCTTCGAGATGCGCACGATCGTGCCGGAAGCCAAGCTGAAGGCGGAACACCACGGGTGACGTAATGGCACACGCCGCACAACCAACGATGTACGGCTTGATGGCCGAATTCGATAACGCGACAGCACTCGTCGATGCCGCGACGAAGGCGCGGCTGGCGGGATACCGCAAGATGGACGCCTACTCGCCGATTCCGATCGAGGAGCTGAACGAGGCGCTCGAGCTCAAACGGACGCGTCTGCCGCTGCTCGTGTTGCTCGGAGGGATCTTCGGCTGCTTCGGCGGTTTCGGCCTGGCTTACTGGGTTTCGGTGTTCGCGTATCCGATGAACGTGGGCGATCGGCCGCTCAACAGCTGGCCGCAGTTCATCCCGGTCACGTTTGAAACGACGGTTCTCGGGGCCGCGCTCACGGCGTTCATCGGGATGTGGGCTCTGAATCGGCTTCCGCAGCCGTATCACCCGGTCTTCAACGTCGAGGCCTTCGCCCGCGCGTCGACGGATCGGTTCTTCCTCGTCATCGAAACGGCCGACCCGCGCTTCGAGCGACACGCGACGTGGAAGTTTCTCGAGGGGCTGCATCCAGTGGGAGTATCCGAAGTTGCGCCGTAACCTGCTCAACGCATTCGTGATTGCCGCGATGAGTCTGGCGCTGGCGGCCTGCCGTCAGGACATGCATGACGCACCGCGATACGAGCCGCTCGAAGCGAGCGCGTTCTTCGCGAGCGGCGGGTCGGCGCGCACGCTCGTCCCGAACACCGTGCCGCGTGGTTATCTCCGGGAAGACGAGCTGCTCTACACCGGCAAGGTCTCCGGACAATTCGCAAACGTGTTCCCTTCCCCTGTGACGGCAGCCGTCATGGCCCGCGGCCAGGAACGCTTCAACGTCTTCTGTTCGCCGTGTCACGGGCGGACCGGCGTGGGCAACGGCATGATCGTCCAGCGCGGTTTCCGCCAGCCGCCCTCGTTCCACGAGCAGCGATTGAAAGACGCACCCGCCGGCTATTTCTTCGACGTCATGACCAACGGATTTGGCGCGATGCAGGATTACTCGGCCCAGGTGCCGGTCGCTGATCGTTGGGCGATCGCGGCCTACATCCGGGCGCTGCAGCTCAGTCAGGGTGGGACAGTGACGGATGTCCCGGCCGATCGACGGGGCGATCTGGATCGGCCCGCCCAGGAGAACCAGTGAACGTGGATCCGACCTACTCGCCGCCGGTTGCCGACATCGATCGACTCCGATCACGTGCGCTCATCGCTGGCGTGGTCGGCCTCGTCTTGTGTGTCCTCGGATTACTTATCGATCGCGACCAGTTTTTCCGTTCGTGGCTCGTGGCATATATGCTC
This sequence comes from Acidobacteriota bacterium, assembly GCA_046732795.1. GTDB lineage: Bacteria > Acidobacteriota > Vicinamibacteria > Vicinamibacterales > UBA2999 > Gp6-AA40. The sequence goes on along the minus strand of JBKPNV010000228.1, from coordinate 16,686 downwards.
TTTCTGGGCATCGCTCTGGGCTCGATGGCGATGGTCATGATCCAGCATCTGTCGGGCGGCGTGTGGGGTGTCTTCCGACGGGTCTTCGAAGCGTCCAGCCGCACGCTTCCGATACTGGTCGTGCTGTTCATTCCCGTACTGCTCGGCGTAGGCACCTTGTATCCGTGGTCGCACCCCGATCATGTCGCGACCGATGAAGTGTTGCGACACAAGTCGGCGTATTTGAATTTTCCGTTCTTCTTCGTCCGCGCCCTGATCTATTTCGGTGGATGGCTGGGCATCGCGTTCCTGTTGAACAAGTGGTCGCGTCAGCAGGACGCGGGCGACGTAGCCGTGAACTCGAAGTTGCAGCGCCTGTCCGGTGCCGGGCTCGTGTTCTACGCTCTGGCCGTGACCGCGGCCGGCATCGACTGGATCATGTCGCTGAACCCGCATTGGTACTCGACGATTTTCGGGTTCCTGATGATGGGTGGGCAGGGGCTGGCGGCGCTGGCGTTCACGATCCTCGTGTCGTCCTTCCTCTTCAAGCACGAGCCGATGTCAGGCCTCCTGAAGCCGCACCACTTCCATGACCTCGGCAAGCTGATGTTCGCGTTCGTGATGCTGTGGGCGTACTTCAATTTCTCCCAGTACCTCCTCACGTTTGCGGCGAATCTGGTTGAAGAGATCCCCTACATGATCACGCGCACCACGAATGGCTGGCAGTATCTCGCCGTCTTCCTGGTGACGTTTCATTTCTTCGTGCCCTGGTTGCTGCTTCTCTCGCGCAACCTGAAGCGCACTCCACATCGGCTCGTCGTGATCGCCTCGTGGATGCTGTTCATGCGCTTCGCGGATCTGTTCATGATGGTGTCGCCCGAGTTCGATGCCGGCGGCGGGAACCTTCATCTGCTCGCCGGCGAACACGTGAGTCACTTCTTCGTCCATTGGCTCGACGTCGCTGCACCGCTGGCAATCGGCGGATTGTGGCTGTGGATGTTCTTCGGCGAGCTGCGCCAGCGGCCGCTTCTGGCCACCGGCGATCCGTACCTGCGTGAGTCGCTTGAAACCGCGGGTGGAGGCCACTGATGGCGCACGATCCTCACGGTGCCCACGCGTCTGCAGACGACGAGTATCTGAACCCTGCGGCCGGATCGGGACACGAGCACACCGATGCCAACGTGTCGATGATCCTGCAGTTCGCCCTATGGCTCACCGCCTCCGCCGTCATCGTCCATATCCTGATGTGGTTCACCTTCGCGGTGTTCGTGAACGTGCGCGAAAACACAGGCCCCGCGGAGTTTCCGCTGGCCGTTGAGCAGGGACCGCGGCTGCCGTCCGGGCCGCGCCTGCAGGCCAAACCCGCAAACGAGATCTACGATTTCCGTGTGCGCGAGAACGAAACCCTCAACGGGTACAGCTGGGTCGACAAGGGCGTCGGAACCGTCCGGCTGCCCATTTCGGAGGCGATGCGCCTGACCGTCGAACGCGGTCTTCCCGTGCGGACCGATACGCCGGCAGGCAGTGGAGACGCTGGTAATCCATCTCTCGTCCCGACTGACGCAAGCGCGGGCAGAACCCTGGAAACAAGAAGGCAATGAAAACTAGGTCAACGGTCACAGGTCACAGGTCACAGGTATCGCCGGCGCGTGTGGCGCATGGCCTCGTGTACCTTGGCCTTTTGATGTTTGCTGTTTGCGTCGCGCCCGTGCGCGCGCAGCAGCAGCCCGGCCTGCCCGGCTCCATGGGGTTCACTGGAGGCATCGTCGCCTCCAACGTTCCGCCCAAGATGCAGCACGTGACGTTTTCTCAGAGGCTCGGCGAGCGACTGCCTCTCGACGCGCGTCTCAAGGATGAAACGGGCCGTGACGTCACACTGGGCGACTATTTTGGCCACAAGCCAGTCGTGCTCGCGTTCGTGTACTACCAGTGCCCGATGCTGTGCCCGCTCGTCATGAACGGAATTTCTTCCGCGCTGAAGGTCGTGCCCTTCACGGCGGGAAAAGAATTCGATGTGGTGCTCATCAGCTTCGATCCGCGCGACACCCCGGAGGCGGCGAACGCGAAAAAACAGGCGCACCTGCAGCACTGGGCAGTGCCTGAAACGGCCGACGGCTGGCACTTCCTCACCGGGACGGAGCAGGAGATCAAGCGTGTCACCGGCGCCGCCGGGTTCACCTACGAATGGGACGAAGAGACGCAACAGTTCGCGCACGTGAGCGGCGTCCTGGTCGCGACGCCCGACGGCCGCCTGTCGAGATACTTCTACGGCGTCGAGTTCTCGCCGAAGGATCTTCGCCTGGCGCTCGTGGATTCCAGCCAGGGGAAACTGGGTTCCGTTGTCGAGGAGCTACTGCTCTACTGCTTCCACTACGATCCGTCGAGTGGGAAGTATGGGGCGGCGTTCATGAACATCTTGCGACTGGGCGGCGTGCTGACCGTCGGTCTCATCGTGGGTTTCGTTGTGCTGATGCGATGGCGCGAGTCGCGCCACGTCGCGGAAAGGCACGCCTGAGCATCTATGTTTTCCAGGATTCCCTTCTTTCCTGTTCAGGCATCCACGCTCGCGGCCGACGTGGACGCCCTCTATCTCTTTATCGTCGCAATCACTGCGTTCTTCGGCATTCTCGTCACGATCGTCGTGATCTACTTCGCCGCGAAGTACCGGACTGATGATCCGCTCAAGGTTGGCGCGCGCATCCATGGGTCGATTCCTCTCGAGCTGGCCTGGTCGATCATTCCCTTCCTCATCACCATCGTCATTTTCGTCTGGGCGTCCAGTGTTTACTTCGACCTGTACCGTCCGCCCGATCAGACGCTTGACATCTACGCCACCGGCAAGCGCTGGATGTGGAAGTTCCAGCACCTCGACGGACAGAACGAAATCAACGAGCTTCATGTTCCAGCTGGCCGTCCGATCAAGGTGACGTTCACGTCCGAGGACGTGTTGCACTCGCTGTACTTTCCCGCGTTTCGCACCAAGGCTGACGCGATTCCCGGCCGATACAGCACGGTCTGGTTCACTCCAACGATCATCGGTGAGCACCATATCTTCTGTGCCGAGTACTGCGGCACCAATCACTCCGGGATGATCGGCAAGGTCGTCGTCATGGAACCGACGGCGTACGAGGCATGGCTGACCGGCAGCGTCCCCGGCGTCTCGTTGGTTTCGCGGGGCGAGCGGCTCTTTAGCGATCTGGCCTGCAACACCTGCCATTTGAGCGATGGGCGAGGCCGCGGGCCGTCGTTGACAAACAAATTCGGATCGGCCGAGAGACTCGCCAGTGGCGCGACGGTCGCGGTCGACGAGGCATACGTGCGTGAGTCGATCCTCATGCCCCAGGCGAAGCTCGTAGACGGATATCAGCCGCTGATGCCGACGTTCCAAGGGCTCGTCAGCGAAGAGAACGTAATGGCTCTCGTCGAGTACGTGAAGTCGATGCGTGCCGCGAGCCCCGCAGTTTCAAGAGCTGAAGCACCAGACGAACCCGCGAAACCGACGGCGCCTCAGGAGAACAGGTAAGACCATGGAAACAACAATGACGGTGGCGGCGCCGCGGGTGACGTACCTCAACCACGAGCACACAGTGGCCTCGTGGCTGCTCACCAAGGATCACAAGCGCATCGGGATCATGTACCTGCTGGTCGTGACCTTTGCGTTCTTCCTTGGCGGCATTTTCGCTTCAATGATTCGTCTCGAGCTGGCCACGCCGGCTGGGGACCTCGTCTCGGCAGATACCTACAACAAGTTGTTCACCATGCACGGCGTGGCGATGGTGTTCTTCGTATTGATTCCCGCCGTGCCGGCCATTCTCGGCAACTTCGTGCTGCCGCTGCAGCTTGGCGCGAAGGACGTCGCCTTCCCGAAGCTGAATCTCCTGAGTTGGTACATCTTCACCATCGGATTCCTGTTCACTGTGTATGCGATGGTGTCCGGTGGCGTCGATACCGGGTGGACCTTCTACACGCCGTACAGCACCCGGGCGTCGAACACGAACGTGATGGCGACCGGTCTCGGCGTCTTCATTACGGGTTTCTCGTCGATCCTGACCGGCCTGAACTTCATGGTCACGATCCACAGAATGCGTGCACCGGGACTGACGTGGTTCCGGCTGCCGCTGTTCGTGTGGGCGGTTTATGCCACCAGCCTCGTGCAGATCCTCGGCACGCCCGTTATCGCGATCACAGTGCTGTCGCTGGCAATCGAGCGCTTCCTCCACTTCGGGATCTTCGACCCGGTTCTGGGCGGAGACCCGGTGCTCTTCCAGCACATGTTCTGGTTCTACTCGCACCCCGCGGTCTACATCATGATCCTGCCGCCGATGGGCGCGATCAGCGAGGTCATTGCCGCCTTCTCGCGGAAGAGTATTTTCGGCTACTCGTTCGTCGCTTTCTCGAGCCTCGCGATTGCGATCTTCGGATTCCTCGTGTGGGCCCATCACTTGTTCGTCGCAGGGATCTCGGTCTACTCTGCCCTGGTCTTCTCGTTTCTCACCTACGCCGTCGCCATTCCGTCGGCGGTCAAAACCTTCAACTGGGCTGCGACGATGTACCGCGGCGCGATCTGGCTGAAGGCGCCGATGATCTGGGCCATTGCGTTCCTCGGCCTCTTCCTGGTCGGCGGATTGACCGGCCTGTTTACGGCGGCGCTCGGTGTCGACGTGCACATCCACGACACCTACTTCGTCGTCGCGCACTTCCACTTCATCATGGTCGGGGGTGCGATCATGGGGTACTTTGCTGGCCTGCACTACTGGTGGCCAAAGATCACGGGGCGGATGTACTCCGACATCTGGGCCAAGGTCGCAGCGATTATCGTATTCGTCGGATTCAACCTGACATTCGGCCCGCAGTTCATTCTCGGATACATGGGTATGCCCCGGCGGTATCACGTGTATCCAGAGGAGTTCCAGGTCCTGAACGTCCTGTCGTCGGCAGGGGCGTCGATTCTGGCCGTCGGGTACATCCTGATCGCCATCTACCTCGTGGCGTCGCTGTTCTTCGGCGAGGAAGCCGGTGACAATCCGTGGCACGCGACCGGCCTCGAGTGGACGACACAGTCGCCGCCGCTGCCGCACAACTTTGCGACGCAGCCGGTCGTGACCGAGGATGCGTACGAGTATTCGAAGCGGGAGATCAAAGTTGTCTGACGCAATCGCCGCCCACGCCGACGCTCACGGCGCACACGCTTCTCATCACGCTGATCTCCAGCACCACTTCGACTCGCTGGATCAGCAGCACGAGGCCGCGACACTGGGGATGTGGCTCTTTCTCATCACCGAAGTGCTGTTCTTCGGCGGACTGTTCCTCGCCTACATGCTGTATCGCGTCTGGTATCCGGTTGCGTGGGCGGAGGCCAGTCGCGAACTCGACATCGTGCTCGGTGCGTTCAACACGGCTGTACTCATCGGCAGCAGCTTGACGATGGCGTTTGCGGTACGCGCCGCACAGACCGGCAAGCAGCGGGCGACGGTCGGGTGGATTCTGTCGACGATGGCGCTCGGGCTCGTATTCCTGATCGTGAAGTATTTCGAGTACGCGGAGAAATTCGAGCACCATCATGTCCCCGGGCCCGACTTCCACTTCGAGGGACCGCAGGCCGGACCGGCGCAGATCTACTTCTCGCTTTACTTCCTGATGACCGGGCTGCACGCGACCCACATGATCATCGGCTTCTTCATCATGGCCGTCATCGCCTGGATGGCGCATAAGAAGCGCTTCACGCCCGAGTGGTACACGCCAGTCGAGATCAGCGGCCTCTATTGGCACTTTGTCGACATCGTCTGGATTTTCCTGTTCCCGCTGCTGTATCTCGTGGACCGAGCAGGACACTTCGCCTAGACGCCATGGCTGGACACATTTCACCCAAGAGCACCTACTACGCCGTCTTCGCGGCCCTGATGGTCGGAACCGCCATCACCGTGGCGGTAGCATTCGTCAACCTCGGGTCGTTCAACTTCCCGGTTGCCATCGGCATCGCGATCACCAAAGCTACCCTGGTCATCCTGTTCTTCATGCACGCGAAGTACAGCAGTCGGCTGACCAAGCTGTTCGTGGGGACAGCCTTCTTCTTCCTGGCTATTCTGCTGGGTCTTTCTCTGACCGACTATCTCTCACGCGGCCTGAAGACCTACCCGGGCGGAGCCGCCGGGGCAGGATATGGGGTTCGTAGCGCAGCGTCAGAAGCGACGCGTCCTGCAGGAGCAGCGGCGGAGCACTGATTACGCGCGCTACAGTGTCAGTACATGCGCGCGATTGTTCTCGATGATGACGTCAACTTAGCGACCGACCGGCCGACGCCTACGCCAGCGCCCGGCGAGGTACTCGTCCGCGTCGTGCGTGCGGGCGTCTGCGAAACAGATCTCGAGTTGATCAAGGGATACATGGGGTTCCGCGGAGTTCTCGGTCACGAGTTCGTGGGCGTGGCCGAGACCGGTCCTCTCGAGGGGCGCCGCGTCGTCGGCGAGATCAACTGCGCGTGCTGGTCATGCGAGACGTGCCGCAAGGGGCTGCCGACTCACTGTCCGAATCGAACCGTGCTCGGCATCCTGAACCACGACGGGGCCTTCGCCGACGTGATCGCCGTTCCGCAGCGGAACCTTCACCGTGTTCCGGACGCGTTGTCGGATGACGTCGCGGTCTTCACCGAGCCGGTGGCGGCGGCATTTCAAATCCCCGCGCAGATCACGATTGGCCGGAACGACCGCGTCGCCATTCTCGGGGACGGGCGGCTCGGCAATCTGTGCGCGCAGGTGCTGGCCAGTCTGTCCGACAACGTTCTTGTTGTCGGCAAACATGCAGAGAAGCTGGCGATCCCTGCATCGATGGGGATTGCCACGACGCTTCTTTCCGATTCACTGGAAGAGCGCGCCTACGACATCCTCGTCGACTGCACGGGTTCGGAATCCGGGTTACCGACGGCGTTGAAGCTCGTGCGGCCACGCGGAACGATCGTGCTGAAGACGACGGTGGCCGGTCAGCAGACACTGGCGTGGGCGCCATTTGTCATCGACGAAGTCACGCTAGTCGGGTCGCGCTGTGGGCCGTTCGATCGGGCGATCGCCGCGCTGGAGAAAGGGCAGGTGCAGGTGGAGCCGCTCATCTCCCAGCGGTTTGATTTGTCTCGCGGGCTCGATGCGCTGGCTCGCGCGCAGACGAAGGGAATTCTGAAGGTCCTGATTGACGTAACGTAGTGTCCGCCTGCAAGCGGACCCAAACGGTCCGGCCAAAGCCGGACACTACTGTTGCGTGGTTGCTCCACCCGCCAGCTTGTTCATGAGCGTTGCGGTTTTGCCGCGTGCGAGCTCGGTGGGCGTCCGGCCTTGCTTGTTCTTCGCATCGAATCGTGCGCCCTGGCTGGCCAGGAACTCGATAATGCGATCGGATCCTCGCTGCGCGGCGTAGTGCAGCGGAGTCATCCCGGCGTCGTTGGCGGCGTTCACGTCCGCGCCGTTGGCGATCAACGCCTTCATCACGTCGATCGGATCGTTTCGATCGCCGGCCTCGGTAACTTCTTCGTCTCCCCCGCGCGGCGCGCCCAGTCCTGCGGCCGCCATCATCGGCGTCGAACCGTCTTTGATGGCGAGCGATGGATTCGCACCACGACCGACGAGCAACTGCACAGCCGCAAGGTCGATCGCGCGAACGGCTCGATAGAGCGGCGTGGCACCGGCGGCAACGTTGATGTTGCCCTGTGCCTGTCGCGGCGGGATCGTCTTCACGTACGCCGCATTCGGATCGGCACCTTTGTCGAGCAACAGCTTCGCGACGTCCATATGACTGACGCCGTGCTCTGAATCCGGCGGGTTCGGTCGATTGCTGTACGTCGCGAGATTGCGCATCTCCATGATGATGTACAGCGAGCCGTCGTTGGGATTCGCACCCTTCTCCAGAAGTTGCTGCGCAAGCGCGTAGTGCCCGTTGAAGACTGCCGTCTGCAGCGCCGTGAAGCCGTACTGCGGCTCGGTCGCGTTCAGATCTGCGCCCGCGGCGATGAGACGCTCAGTCGCGTCGATCGATCCCTGCCGGGCCGCCAGAATCAGCGTCGTCAACCCGCCTTGCGGCCGGTCGTGGATGATGCCACCGGCACCGCCGGTGAGCGTCTGGAAGGTGTATTCGGCGGTGCGCGCGTTGACCTGCGCGCCGGCGTCGATCAATGCCTGAACGATGTCTGCGTGGTTTTCGACCGCCGCAAGCATCAACGCCGTCTGGCCACGGAATTTTTCCGTCGCGTTCACGTTTGCGCCCGCCTCGACGAGAAGCTTCACCGCTTCGAGGTTTCCCGATCGCGCGGCCAGCATGAGGGGCGTCTCGCCCTCGCCGTAGGTGGAGTCGACGGTGGCGCCCGCCCTCAGCAGCGCGTTCACAATCGGTGCGCTGCCGATGGACGCGGCCTCGTGCAGCGGGGTGACTCCGTAACGACTCGCGACGTTGGCTTTCGCGCCGGCGGTGAGCAGTGCCTTCACCGTGGCCAGATCGTTCCAGTGCGCCGCCCAGTGCAGCGCAGTGGTGCCATCGACGTCAGCGGCGTTGACGTCCGCGCGCTGGCCGAGCAGGGACTTCAGCGCCGTGGCGTCCTGGTTCTTCACCGCGACGGCGAGGCGCGCGTCCGGCCGTGTCTGCGCCTGGGCAGCGACGCTCAGACCCAGGGCTGCAGCAAGACACCACGCGCAGGCGCGCGAACGTATCAGGTTAGACATCGATTCGACCCGAGCTCTGCCCGAACTTGTCCGTGTTGATTCCGGCCTTGTCCATGATCGAGATCATGAGGTTCGAGAGCGCCGTGCTCTTCGCCATCTTGATGTGGCGGTTGCCCTGGTGTTTGCCCGCGCCACCACCGATGAGCAGCGTCGGCAGGTTCTCGTGATCGTGCTGGTTGCCGTTGGTCATGCCGCTGCCGTACAGGAACAGTGAGTGATCCAGCAGATTGCCGTCGCCATCGGGCGTCGCCTGCAGCTTGTCGAGGAACTGGGCGAAGAGATCCAGGTGGTAGATATCGACCTTGATCTTTTTGGCGACCTGTTCTGGGACGTTGTTGTTGTGCGATACGGGGTGGTGTCCATCAGCGACGCCGATCTGCGGGTAGCTCAGAGTGCTCAGCTCGCGCGCCATCATGAACGACGTCACCCGCGTCAAGTTGCTCTGATAGGCCAGGTGCATCAGATCGAACATGAGCGTCACGTGCTCTTCCCAGTTCTCCGGGATTCCGACCGGTGTCGGTGGCGCCTCAACACCAGTCTCGTCACGCTGTTGCTCGGCGGTGACGATGCGGCGCTCAATCTCGCGAACGTTATCCATGTAGTCGGTGATCCGAGTGCGATCGCGGCTGCCGAGCTGCGCTGAGAGCTCGCGCGCGCTCTGGGTGACGGCGTCAAGAATGCTCGTGTTCTTCTCCAGCCTGGCTCGCCGCTCCTCAGGCGTCGCCCGATCGCCGCCGAACATCCGCTCGAAGACCACGCGCGGATTGATCTCCATCGGCAGCGGCTGCGAGGCCGATGCCCAGCTGATCGTGCTCATGTAGGAGCAGAGGAAGTCGCCGGCGCAGCTCCCCAGATGGCTGGAGTGGTCCTCCGTCGCAAACTCCATTGACGGGAACGTCGAATCGCGTCCGATCTTCTGGGCGATGATCTGGTCGACGGTCGTTCCAAGCTTCAGCAAGCTTCCTTTCGCCGGGAACGTTCCGCTCAGCCACATCGCCGAGCTGACCGAGTGACCGGCCTCCCCGTAGTTCGAGAGATTGGACAGCACTGTCAGATGTTTGCGGAACGATTCCAGCGGCTTGAGGATCGGCGAGAACTCGAAGTCGGCGCCCTCTTGTGCTGGCGTCCACTCCCGCATGATGGAGCCATGGGGGACGTACACGAACCCGAACCGCGGCGTAGGAGCCGCTGACGTCTGAGCCAGGGCGGTCGCCGCAGGCACCATGCTGTCGAGCAGCGGCAGCGCAATGGTCACACCGAGGCCGCGAAGGACGGTGCGGCGCGCGATGGCCTTCTTCGTGATCATCATGACTCTGATCTCCTCCGCTGAAACGCAGGACTCTTGATGATGCCAAGCACGAGAGATGAGAAGCGATAGTCCGACTTGCTGGATTCTTTGAGGATGGCGCGGACGAACGGCATGTCAGAATACTCCACGCGATGACCGAGCGCGTAGGTCATCAGCATCTCGGTGACATTCCGCGCGAACATGTCGGGCCGCCGCAACAGCGCCTGTCTCAGGGCGCCCGGACCGTTGACCTTCGAGCCATCGGCCAGCTGCCCCGAGGCGTCTATCGTGGCGCCGTTGTCCACCGTGCGCCAGCGGCCGATGCCATCGAAATTCTCGAGCGAGAGCCCGATCGGATCCATCAGCTTGTGGCAATTCGCGCACGTCGGATTGCGTCGATGTTCCTCCATGCGGTCGCGCATCGAGCGCGCCTTTCCGGGGGTCTCGTTGAGCGGCGGCACGTTGGCCGGCGCTTCCGGTGGAGGCGTGCCCAGGATGTTCGTCAGCACGTACTTGCCGCGCAGCACCGGTGACGTCCGATTGTTCTGCGATGTGAGGGCCAGAATGCTGCCGTGTCCCAACAGACCCCGGCGCGCGTCATCGGTGATCGTGACTTTCCTGAACTGGGTACCGTACACGTTCGGGATGCCATAGTGGCGAGCGAGGCGCTCATTCACGAACGTGTAGTCGGCGTCGAGCAGCCGCAGGACGCTCTTGTCTTCGAGCACGACGCTCTCAAAGAGCATTTCAGTCTCACGCTGCATCGCGTCGCGGAGGTTGTGGTCGAAGTCCGGGTAGACATCGGCGTCGGGCTGCAGTCCGCGCAGATTGCGCAGGAAAAGCCACTGGCCCGCGAAGTTGCTTCCCAGTGCCCGCGACCGCTCGTCCTTGAGCATGCGGCGAACCTGCTGCTCGAGAACTGCAGGCTCGCGCAGGCGGCCCGCTGCTGCGACGCCGAGCAGTTCGTCGTCTGGGATGCTGCTCCAGAGGAAGAACGACAAGCGGGACGCCATCTCGATATCGTTGACCCGATACGAGCCCCCGGCGGCGACGTCGGGGGGATCCTGCTCGATCCGGTAGAGGAATCGCGGGCTGACCAGGAGGAATGTCAGCGCGCTCTCGATTCCCTGATCGAAGCTGCCTCCACGCGCGCGCTCCTTCTCGTAAAACCCGAGCAAACGGGCCGTCTCCGTTTCCGTGATCGGTCCTCGGTAGGCGCGTCGCGCGACAGTGGAGAGAATGGTCCGCGCGCATGCAGTGGCATCGCGATCGGATGTCGGCGTGCACGTGAAGATGCGCTTGCGGCTTGGCGACGTGTCGCTCTTCACCGGATTGAATGGTCCTTCGACGGTGACGCGATCCAGCTCCGGAATGCCGACCGGGGTGATTGGGTCGATACGTTCCCGCTCGAACGGCTGCAACAACTCCAGCGTGGTCGCCGAACTCTTCTTGATGAACGACACGCCGACTTCATGCGGTCCGGCTGTGACCTTCAGGCGCTTTTGGAAGCGCTTCTCCATCTCGTCACCGGCCAGCGTCGGCTGAAGATAGTTTGCCTGTTCGTCCTTGGGGCCGCCGAATCGCGCCAGCACGACGCGCTCGCCGTCGAGCGTGACCTCCAGATCGTGTTCGAGCTCGAGGCCGCGGACGATGTTGACGGTCTCGCGATAAAGACGCGGGCTGATGACGTATTCGCCGTCCACCGGGAAATAGTGGCGAATGAGGATGCCGCCGCGTGTGCCGACAGGAAGACCGGGCACGTGATCGTGTTGCGAGAGATCACCCCGCACGCGAAACGTCTCGAGCGCAGGCGTAATCGCCGGGCTGGCCACTATCTGGGCCGAGATCTTCCAGGCCGCCGCCAGGTAACGGTCCATCAGTGACGTCGAGATGTTGAGCACGCCGGCGTTGTTGTCGAACCCGAATGCCTCCTCGTCAGAAGGCAACAGCGAGCTCACATCGAGCTCGAGCGCGAACAGGTCTCGAATGGCGTTCCCATACTCCGCCCGGTTGAGACGGTGCATCGTCGGTCCGCGAAGCACAGGCGCCGCGAAGGCGGCCTTGTCGAGCGTGGTTTCGAGATGCGTGGCCAGACTATCGAGCACGCCCTCATCAGGCCGTGGCACGCCGACGGGCGGCATCATGCCGGCGCGCAGCTTGCGGATCACCTTTTCCCAGACCTCCGCTCCTGCCGGGATGTCGGTGAGCGAGACGGCGTCGAGCGCGAGCCCGGCCGTCTTCAGCCGCTCGTTGTGACAGGTGATGCAGTACTGCTTGAGAACGGCCGCGTGATCCGCGGCCGGTTGAGCAATCGGTTTAGGTGCGCCCACCACCGGTTGAACCAATGCCGGTGCCGGCGCCGTGGCCTGCTCTACCTTCACCGAGGCCGATGGATGGCCTGCCGTGCTGGTCAGCACGGCTATCCACGCGGCAGAGCACACAAACAGGCTTCGTCTCATCGGCGACATTTCCCCCCGATTTTCTCAGGGTTTGGGGCAAAAATTATATCAGTTTGAGCACGGGCTCGTGAGGGTCCTCAGCGAGGTCACATTCACCCGCTCTTCCGTGCCGGACCGTGTCAGAAATCCTTTTGCCGCAACTTTCTGATTGATCCATCCGGGCGGCGCGCCGTACACCTGCTGTAGCCTGAAGGATCGCTGACCAAACGGTGCCTGATCGAGTTCGGCTGCCTCCGCATCCGTGGCGGCTTCGGGGGCGCGGGTCCGCACCGGCTCGGTCGCTCTGGACAGCGTCCACACCCGCCCGTTCTGTGCCAGACATCCGACGACGTGAACCAACGTGAACTCGAGACTTCCCCCTTTCCCTGGAACTTTGATGTCTGCGAGACCCGCAACGGCCAGTTCCGTCATGCCGTCCGCGTAGCCATTCAATTTCAGCAGGTGCGCCACTGCATCGATATATTCGGCGTCAGTGAGCGAGCCCGGCGCGTTGCGCGGCATGGTCGTCTGGATCGTCGTAAACAGAGACAGGAGCGTGGCATCGGCGAATGTCCTCGTGAAGCGCTCCCCCGCCAGCACTGGCGCTGTGCCACCTTCGCGGTGACAGGTGACGCAGTGAGCGTCGAAGACCACGGCGCCGCGTGCTGCCTGAGCGGCGGTGTAAACGCCCTGGTCGGCGGTCTTGTCCTGCGCTGATAGGAATGGTGTCGACACCAGCGTCAGGGTCACGATGAAGAGTACGGCTCGTGGCACCGCCAAATTGTGCCCGAACTGTGGGAGGATCCGATCCAGGACCTGCCATGAAACTTGTCGAGGAATACTCCGGCGTCGGCGACCTGAGCGGTCAGGGCGAGGTGCTACGCCAGGTGCGCTACAAAATCGCCAGATACCAGGCATTCTCGGCCGGGAATGGATTGCCAATCCCGGGCCTCCATCGAATCGAGGGCGCAATCGATCTCCCGGTGAACGAGGACGTCACGGGACTGATTGGTACGCCGCTGGTGCTCAAGCTCGAGGATGGGCGCTCTCTCACGGTTACGCTCGCGGACACGAGGGGCCGCGTCTTATCTGAAGGCCACGGGCCGTCACGCTGCCTGTGTTGCTAGTGCTCTTCGCGAATGTGCTTGTCCATGTAGACATGATCCGCCCGCAGCTTTTCCTTGCGGGCCTGGGCGCCCTTCGCTCTCACGGCTTCGAGGTTCGCTTTCCGGATCGTCGACGAGCTGACGGCGAAGCCTGACGGCAACTGTTCCAAATCGTCGCTTCCGCACGAGCAGCTGGCCGGATGTCCTGTGCGGACGAGTGCCTCGAATTCCTGTCCACATCGACGACATCGGAAATCGAAGAGCGGCATGGCGCGCGAGCATGCTGCCATCGGCAGGCAGGCGCGGTCAAACGGCGCGTGACAGAATGTCGAGCGATGGCTGTGGAGATGCTGCAACCGCGGAGGCTGAAGCCTCCGCGCTACGTGGTTCCGAGCATTGCTCTTGTGTGCCTCCTCGCAGCGAGCGCCTGTGGCGGACCGTCACGTTCCACAGAGGCTCCCAGTCTGGTCGAGCGTTCGCGCGTCAGCATGGGCACCGAGGTCCACATCAGCGCGTGGACGGCGCACGAAACCGCGGCGGTGGCAGCCTTCGACAAAGCCTTCGATGAATTCGATCGCCTCGACGCGCTGATGAGCACATGGAGAGCAGGAAGTGACATCACGCGGCTGAATGACGCTGCCGGAATGTCCGCGGTCCCGGTGAGCGTCGAAGTCCGCGAGGTGCTCCACGCATCGCGGGAAGTCAGTGAATGGACCGGGGGAAAATTCGACGTCACGTTCGCGGCGCTCTCGGGCCTCTGGAAGTTCGACCACGACATCGATGGCCACGTTCCGGATCGCGCCGAGATCGCGCCCAGACTTCCACTCGTCGACTATCGAGCGCTGACGATCGACGATCGCGCGGGCACGGCGTCACTGGCGCGTGCCGGCATGAAGGTCAATCTGGGAGGTATCGGCAAGGGCTACGCAATCGATCGCGCCGTCTCGATCTTGCGCGACGCGGGACTATCCGACTTCATGGTCCAATCCGGCGGCGACCTCTTTGCGGCCGGCAAACGCGGCGATCGCCCATGGCGGGTCGGTATTCAGGATCCGCGGGGGGCACCCGACACGCTGTTTGCCGCCCTCGAGATCACGGACGCGGCGTTCAGCACGTCGGGTGACTACGAGCGCTTTTTCATACGCGATGGTCACCGATACCATCACATCCTCGACCCTGACACGGGCGAACCTGCGGCGCGCAGTCGTAGCGTATCCATCCTGGCGAAGAGCGCGACTGTGACTGACGGCCTTTCGACCGGCGTTTTCATTCTGGGCGGCGACGAAGGAATGGCGCTGATCGAGAAACTTCCGGACGTCGAAGGCGTGATTGTGACGGCAGAGAACCAGGTTCAGGTCTCGTCAGGACTCAAGGGACGTTTGGCGCAATTGAAGGCCCCTTCTGAGTAGCGGCCCGCCGGGCGAGGATGTCGGCCTTGCGGATGATGATCAGATGATGCGGGCACTTCTTCGTGTCCGCATAGAGACGTTCGCAATCATCGCAGCGGACGCACTCAGTCATGATGATCTTCGGCCCGCGAATGGCGCCCCACTCACACGTCTTCTCACAGATACGGCACGTGCTGCATTCCGACCAGCGCTTGATGCGGAACACCGTCAGGTTGGACACGAGGCCGAGAAATGCGCCAAGGGGGCAGAGAAAACGGCAGTAGGCGTTGCGCACGAACACGGTTGCGATGAGCAACGTCGCCAACATCGTCAGGAGCACGGGTGTCCGGAGATGAAGCCCGAACATCCAGAAGGGCTCGACGTAGGGATAGATCAACGGATTGCCAGTGATCAGGAAGTAACCGATGACGCTGCCCAGGATGCCGTACTTGATCCACGAGGCACGCTGCTCGAGCGCGCGCGGAATCTTCACCTGCCAGCGTGAGGGGACGACAGCATCCACGAGCTGAGTGAAGGCACCGAACGCACAGATGCGGCCGCAATAGACCCGTCCCCACAGCACCGTGGAGACCGCGGTGATCGCTGCGAGGAGATACCACCCGAGGTTGTAGCGAAAGATGGGCAGGTTGCCCCCCATCAGGCCGAAGACGTTGACGATCGAGATCAACTGGCTCTTGTAGAACCCGAGATATAACACCGCGGCAACGAGCGATACGTACTTGAGCCGTTCGCTTTTGCGGAAGAAGCTGACGAATGCCAGCACCGAAAATGCTGCGACGGCGACAATGTCGAGTGCCTGCGCCTTGATATCGTCGGCCCAGGTCGGCGCCTCCTCTTCTTCGTCGGGAAAATCGAAGCCACCCTGGGCCGGAGCCGGTGCTGGTTCTTGCGCCAGGTACACGGACGAGGACACTGTGGCAGCGACCAGAACGGAAAGGCTGAACGCGATGAGAAAGCGCCGGCGCCGCGGGGAGATCATTTCGTGGAGGGTGCCGGCGGGGTCAGGAACGTTCGCGCGACTCGACGGACACTGTTCCGGATCGCGCGCACAGCGCTCGACATCGTGATTGTCGCGCGCGAGACGGCATCGACGTCTTCGCCGAGCTTGAACGGATCGCGGACGTCTTTGCCCTTGAACTGCGCCGCAAACGCGGGGGGGTCAATCGAAAAATCACCGTAGGGCTCATGGTGCTCGCCGACGTAAAGCCCGGTCATCTTCCCGTTCGTGTCCAACCCGATGAGAATCGCGATCGGTCCGCCATATCCGCGCTCGAGCGGCAGGATCTCGGTGGTCCAGAACACGTAACCCAGCAGAGTCTGTCCGTTGTATGCCTTGATATGTGGCGGATCGCCTCCCTTGGGAGAGAATGTCGTGGCGGACGGAAACAGCTGCCGCATTCGGGAATCAGGTGCTTGTCCCCCGGCCGTCGTCAACGCGACGCTCCCGGCCACCAAAGAAAGCACGATCATGAGGCGCTTCATGAGAATCGAAATTATAAGAGATTCATTGGTTTTCTTACTCATCCTCGGCGCTGCCGGGGGCGCCGAGGCGCAGCAGGCCGCCGCCGAACCGCCAAATCCACTCTCCCAGATCAAGGCGCTGAAGTGCCAATTCCCGTCTGCCACGTCCGCTGTCTGGAAGGAGGGCGCGCCTCAAGCCCAGACCAAGATGCAGGACATGCGGTTCGAGATCAACGCCATCGATGTCGGCGACGGAACCGCCGAATTCACAGGCACGGCCGGCCGGGCCTACGTCACGGCGGTGCT
>JBKPNV010000227.1:0-16868 GCA_046732795.1 Acidobacteriota bacterium | reverse complement strand
ACGCCGGCACATCGCAGGGCATCGCCGGAGCCGCGCAGTCTTCGTGCGGCGACGCTAGTGAGGGTGCCTCTCGCATATCCAGCCGGTATGCACTTTCCGCAGGTCAGCCTCGGCTTCGGCATCGACTGCTTGGCTCGTTTCTGAATCGGGAAGCCACGCTGGATCACGCAGCGTTGGTATGCAGCGTGGGAGCGCCGAATCACGCGGCCGTGTCCGCCACGGTTTGCGATTCGCTTCTGCCGGCGTCAGACAAGAAGACCGCTCTAATCATTCGCGCCGGGATGCGTCGCAAAACCCAGCAATCGCGTGACGGCGTTGAAATAGACTTTGAGGCACGGGACGTGGCTTGGCCACGCCCCGCGTTGTAACTGCCTACTGCCTGTCGAGAACGATGACGTTCTTGATGGCTTGCCCGTTGATGTCCTGCCCGGTCTGAGTGGCAGTCATGGTTTTGCCATCGGCTGAGACCACGACGCGGGTCGTGACGGTCGGTTTGCCACCGACTTTGCCCTGGGCTTCGAACGTCCGGCCGTCTATCCGCTTGAGGGCCGTGGTCGTGTTCAGCGCCGGCGCGCCGTCGACTGGAGTGTCTTTCCCGTCGAACGTAGAGGCGCTTACAGTGTGTGTCGGCTGACCCTTTGCGTCCGCTCCGTCGATTGTCGTTTTGATCCCATTCGGAGCCGACTCGATCTGAACAGTCCCAGCCGTCTTCGGCGCCGGCCCAGGGCTGTAGGTGGATTTGGCGAGATTGACCTTCCACGTTCCGATCCAGGGATCGGTGGATTGCCCCTGCGCCGTGGTCGAGACTATGACGAGCGCTGCGGCCGCGAGCATGCCGATAATGAGCGAATTTCGCATAGCGACCTCCTTTCAACAGGACTCGGTGGATGCTCGAATCAAGCACATAGAATGGAGCGCGTCAACAGCAGAGCCGAGAGCATAGATCGTCTCACAATTGCCTAGAGGCGTTCTAGCGCCCCGAGGAACTAGCGTTTCCCGCGTTGTGTCCAAGACGTTGCTTGTGTTCGGGACGTATTTGCGTGTCTTGCGGCCTCGTCCCTGATCAGAAGTCGTCAGCCCAAGGTTGTGACTTGAGATCGTAAACCTCACGGCCTGTATGTCCGATAACGGCTTAGGGGAAGACCCCTGGGGCCTATACGCCTTCATCGCAACGATCGATGTTTGCTTCCGTCGCTCTGGCGATCCTCGTCGTAATTGTTTTTGTCGGCGGTGCGGCCGTCCGCTCCCGAAGGCGCCGCCGTGGCCGGTCGCATCTACTGCGTGACCTCAGCCCGGTGAGCGGGGAATGGTTGACAGACCATCAACGAAACCGGTGATGTCCTCGAGCGGTTCGTCGGTCCGCCTCACTTAGGCCGAGCTACGTGAGTGCAACTCCTCGCCATATCTTCACGATCACCACGTGTCGCAGAACGACACGCACGGCATCGCGTACGCGATCCTCTCGCTGAGCTCTCAATTCAGGCGGTCGTGGATCGATCTCGCGCGATCGAGCTCGCACGCCATGCCAACGATGTGCTCGCAGAAGCCGTCCCGCGCAGGCCGGATCGACTTGGCGGGTTCGCGGCACTCCCGCTGCAGGACCCCGAGCGGCGGCAGAGGAGCTCATCGCGAAAGGAGGCGCTGGCTAGGGATCGAGGATGACGGCGACACCTGTACTCCGCAAAACTCAAGCCGCGACAGGTTCCAGCTGGTAGTGATGGTGTAGGCCTCCAAGACGCGTGCTCGCCACGACGCGATGAGCGGCTGGTAAGCGATGGCCGCTCACAATCATTTGGCGTATGGGGTCGTCCGAAGGGCGCGGCCCAACGCGGAATGAGGTCGTTCAGCGTTGTAATGGCAAATCCACGCCGCCAGAACCGACCGCAAATGCCGTTGGTTGAGCGGAATCATCCAATCGAGACATTCGCGACGGGCGGTCCCGATGAAGCGTTCACAATACGTGTTGGCTTGCGGTGCCCGCATGGGCGTCTTCAACACTTGCAGTGAAACGCTTCCGTTGAGCTTTGGCGCGCTGCAAGCCGCTATGACCCTCTCGCGTAGGCGTCGTTCGAACTCCGCCACGCGGCCAGGATGTGAAGTTGCAGCTTGCCGGCAGGCGTGGTGCAGTCGATGCCCTTGCCCAAGCTGACGAATGCCACGCCGACGTGATTCAGATCTTCGAGCATCGTCACCAAACGGCGCAGGTTGCGCCCGAGTCGATCCAGTCGCCAGCACACTAGCACTTCGGAGCGTCTGCGCTTTGCGTCCTTCAGCAGCGCATCGAGAGCCGGACGACGATCCTTCGCACCGCTGATGCCCATATCGACGTATTCAGCCGCGCGAGAACTCCACACCGGGCAGACCCAGAGCAGCCAAACAGATCAGAGCAACGGATTCCGCTTCGACTTCGCGCACGTTGCGCGGCGTGAGTTCACCGTCGTTCATCGTACCTTCGCTGGTGTGGCCCAGCACGACATGCGCGAGTTCATGAAAGCGGGTTTTGTGCGGCAGCGGGTGACTGGATTAACGGCGATGGACCGTTGCCGAGCGAACCCGAGGCAGTTGCCTTCGAGCAGATCGAATGGAATCTCCTGAATGTCGAGTGTCGCCAGCGCACGATCCCTGTCCCATGTTGGCGTTACCGGCTCCGCAATCGGCTTGCCTTCGGTCTGCGACATCACGAACCATTGCGGGCGATATACGAACGTTGCTGCCGTCGTGTCTTCCGTTGTGCCGTCATCCGCCGTGGTCTTGTCACTGGTCGGCACAGCGTGATGGCCTTCTCGCCTCGGCGCACATAGCGTCCGAGTTCCTTCCAGCGTTGGAACGTCGCGATGGGTCCAGGCTGAATACCTCGCGCTCGTCTGCTTCGACTTATGGTGTGTGACTTCGCTCAAGTGATGCGAAGTGTTCAGCTCGAATGCCGATCGCCACCAGCCAACCCATCGACCACGCCACGCTAAGACGTGAGCGTAGTTGCACAAGCTGAGGCAACGAGTTGCTGCATGCCAGGCAACGTCTCGCCAATCTTTCAAGCGAAGGGTCACGTCGGCGCGGGATCACCCCAAGAGGCTCCACCCCGTCGCATTGGCCGATGCGTTGCTACGGTCAGTTGTGGAAGTGACGCGCGTCTATCGTTCATCCTGAGCAAGCGAGGCAGGTTATGGACGACCTGGATTACTGCCATCTGCTGGCGCAACTGAGGCGGCATGAAGGGTTCAGGCTGCGCCACTACCAAGACACAGAAGGAAAGCTGACCGCCGCAGGCAAACAGCGGCCGATAAGCGCCATTCGCGCAGACGCGGTGCCGACGACGCTGGAACGCGACCTACGCAGGATCGCAAGGCAGTTGGAAAATGCGTGGCCCACGTTCCGCAAGCTCGATTCCGTGCGCCAACGTGTGCTGCTGCATGTCGCGTTCAACATCGGCGTGACGCGGCTGCTGGCGCAGCGTGGATTGTTGAGAGCTGTTGAAGTGGGTTATTGGCACTTCGCTGCTGACGAGATGTTCATGTCCGAGTGGGGCACGCAGGACCACGGGCGAGCCGTGGTCCTCGCAGAGATGATGCGCACAGGACGGGATCAGTTTGCCGCCGCGACTCAGTTCCGCCGTGGGGAGGGATGACTCGGGTATCGTCGTCTGGACCACGTCGGCGGCAGATGTGGTCAGGGTAGTGTGAGGGTCACCCCGGCGCGCAATCACCCAAGGGGCCTCACCCGCCCGAGATGGCCCAATAGGCCAGTGCTCAATCAGCCCGCGACGGCTCGACCGCCAGTCAATCGTCGATTCGCATGAACGCTTATCACGGCGCGAACCGGCGTGGTCACGTTGCGCGGTATCGGCACCAGGGTCCCGCCCTTCGGGCCCCCGTTCGCCAACAACGAGTGCCTAATATTACTCTGCAGTGGATCCGAAAGCTTGAGTGATTCAGAAAGCTCCACGGTGTCGTCACACGTCATGCTGGACAACTGTTCGATCGTGAGCCCTTCGGTGTTTCGAAAATTCGCGAGCTTCGCCGTCGCATTAATTAGCTTCGTTGCAGAAAACTTCACATCGTAAAAATGCGTCCGGATCAACTGTGCGCCAAGAGCATCGACCGCCTTCGCTAAGCCGCGGTGCCGCGGCTGGAGCGGAGGTCGCTCAGCGCGTGACGGTGATTTTCAGCAGCGCATTCGTCCAGCAGCAGAGTTCGCCGGCGCCGCCTTCGCCCGAGAAGTCGTTGACCAGCAAATGCAGGACGTAATCGCCGGGCTCGCTGAATCTCGCAGTCGCCGTCGCCTTGCCGCGGAATTCGACGTTGATGCCGCCGCCAGCAATCGTCTGCACAGGAGGGTTCACTGCGTCGAACGACACCTTGCCTGGGCCACGATACTTCGACCATGTCAACTGCACCGGGGGAGGAACTTTGCGCGGTATCGCCATCGTGCCGCTCGCGTACTTGGCATCGTCGGTGATCCACACCGGTAATGAGAGCGAGGACGAGGCGGACGTCGTCCGAGTGGGCGCCATCTCGATCCGCGCGACCGGCCCTTGAAGGGCAGCTCCGTTCTCCTCGAGTCTGACGAATGGAGGGGTGTTCTTGACGGCGACGTCCGAGAACGGCGTCACCGTGTAGTCAGGGTGCAGTCTCAGCGGAATGGTAGTCGTCTGGCCGTTGGCGACGATTGTCCAGCTGAAGCGCTGCTCTGCCGTCGTGAATTCCTTCGGAACAGGGATGACGAATACGCCCCACTGGCGGCCGGGCAGGAAGTGCGTGGGCTGACCCATGTCGGGTCCGCCCGGCTCGATGCGATTGCCGGGACCTATCGGAACATCGATTTCCTGCGCCATGTTCCGATTGAGATAGCCGAGGAGAAAGAGACGGCCGCCTCCCGGGCTGTCGAACCATCCTTCGAAGGCGCCTGTGATGCCAGTGCCGAACTGGCGTTGTGGCTCGCTCGGAAGCTGCTGCGCCGAGAGTGCAACGCTCGCCGCAAGAATCACGGCCATGCCGGCGCGGGCGGCGACGCGGCAACGAGACTGCGACACGGCGCCCTCAGCGTTGTTCGGCCGAAGCCGTCTGAGTCCTGAAGGCGCGCTCCGCGAGCAGCGCCTTGTATTCGTCGTCGTCGAGGTACACCACGTTCATCCACGCGTGAGCCATTTCGTCAACGGTGCGATCGCCGTAGCCCACCCACTGATCGGGATCGGGGTTGAACTTGTTGGCTTTCGTGTTGTCGTACCACGCGCTCACGTGGATGATCGTGCCCTTCGGAAAGACCGGCGCCGCATCGTCGTCGTAGATGTAGTTCGTCATCCAATTGAAGTTGAAGTTGCCAACGTAGCTGACGATCTGGTTCGTCCCGTTCGGGAGAATCGCTTCCACCTGCATCGCCTTGCCGCGCAGATGGAAGTGCGGCTGGAAGTTGGTGATAAGGGTGTTCTCCTTGAGGACGGTGAACCCCTCGGTATGCGCGATCGAGTTGGGCGGGATGTCGAGAAACTCGCGCTTCCTCAGACCCGTGAACCCAATCAGGTAGCTGCGCTTCTTTGGTTCCTGTCCTTTGGGATACAGCCAGATGCCGATTTCGGAGCCAGCGGTGATCTCTTCGCCCACCGCGTGCAGGTGCTGATCCCACGAGATCTTCTCGCCTGGCAGCAGCAGTTTGCCCGTTCCCTGGCGGAAGAGATCGTAGCCCTTGCCGATCGCCCACTCCATTAATTGGGGCCGCCGGTTGACCAGGTCCTCGATCGAGATCCGATCAGTACCAACGGCGAATCCGTTGGCGGTGCCGGTGCTCACCGCCTCTGGATCGTTGTTGAGGACCAGGTACGCGATCGAGTGATGGACGATCCGACGTCCTTTGAGATTGGTCGGACGAATCTCGACCATCTTCGCCCAGCGCGGTTCAGTGAGCGGAATATCGCTCATCGGCCGGTACCACACGTCCTGATGGCGCGCCGGCATCGTGTACTCCGACGATCGGATGACCAGATCGGGGGGACCGAACCCGTCGCGTACACCCTGCCACTCATTGTCAGTCACGAGCGGCTTCGGCGGCGGAAGATCTTTCGGATCGCCCTCGAGTGCGCCCGAATCGACCCAGCGAACAATCGTATCGATCTGCTCCTGGCTGAGAGATATGTCGTTCTTGAACTTGTGCACGCCGACGCTCGGATCGATGTGCCATGGCGGCATCTGGCGCGTGCTTACGCGCTGCCGGATGGCGGCCGCCCACGGACGCGACTCCGCGAACGTGATGAGCGACATCGGCGCGATCGAATTCGGCTGATGGCACTCCTGGCATTTCTGCTGGAAGATCGGGGCGACGTCCTTAGAGAACGTCACGGGTCGCGTGGCCGGTTCCGCCGCCCACACGCCACTCGCGGTCACAGCCAGGCCGATCGTCGCGATGCCCACGAGCGCGTTAGCGAACCCAGAGAACCGGTGACCAGCCATGAGCGCCTCCTGCTCTGTCGTGGCCCGAGCGTGTAGTACGGGTAACCCTGAAGCCTTTTCGTCCTCGGCTTCCAGTCAGGTAACGGAGCGTAATTGTCGCCGACCCCATGCGCGACTCCTTCGCAGAGGAGGCCAACGAGGAAATCGCCTGCCGCCCAGAGTATACAGCCGCCCAGGCCGCAGCAACACACGCTCTGATGCGCCAGAACAGGTGACCGTGTCGCCGGAACTGGTCCATGGATTTGTCGTACGCCGCACGAGGTTTCGAGGCTCCCTGCTGATCTTGTCGTCGGGCCCGTGAGGCCGGCACTCGCGTTGCCAGGAAGACTGCCCCCGACGTCCAGGATGATGAACCGGAGAGTACTTCCGCCGGCCCCTGTCGTGCGGCTCGCGGCGTCGTGCATCCGCCGAATGATTGTGCCTGGCCAGTGGATTGCGTTCGCGACGAGTCGCGCCCGCACCGGCGTTTTAACGCCTGTAACGACATCGACTGAAGGGCCTCGCCCACGGCTGGTGTTGAATGGCTGAATCAATTGACCGGCCTGCTCTCATCCAACCGTAATCTGCTGTGGCTTGCCCTCCGCGTTAATAGTGTCGAGAACGAGGGGGCGCCGCCATAGGCGATGCATGTACTCCAGCACCTTGCGCGCGCGCTCAATGTCTAGGCCCCTCCCGTCGGTGCGGTGCTCGTGCTCCAGTTCGAGGGTGCCGTCCGCGCGCATATGTCTGACGGACACTGCTGGAGCGCCGAAGTTGAACTTCGGCGTCAGGATCGACTCACGAAGTTCGTCGATATCCGTGTCCATCACTCGGATCTCGCCGTTTGGCTTCGCTTCGTACCGGAACAGCTTGAGCTCCCGTGCCAGCTCGTCGTCGAGGTAATTACGGATAAAGGAGAAGTCATCGTCTTCACGCATGATTTCGCGTGCCTGATCCAGGCCACGTTGCTCGATGATCTTTTCCCACAGGGAGAACCCTAGGTGATAAGGGTTGATTGAGAGTGCCACTTGATTGGAGCCAGCGTACGGCCTCACGACATCGGAATGCGTCTTGACGGCATCCAGGTACGTGTCCTGAGGCAGGAAGTCGGCCTCGCGCAGCAGCCGCGCGTGCCAGTAGGACGCCCAGCCCTCGTTCATGATCTGGGTCGCAAACACGGGATAGAAGTAGAACGACTCTTCACGCACAGTAAAGAAGATGTCCCGCTCCCAGTCTTCCATCTCCGGCGCATGGTTGGCGATGAACCACAGTAGGTCCTTCTCCGGTCGCGGCGGCCGCGGCGCCCGACGGCGCCGGCGCGTGCCTTCCATCTCCCGCGGCGCTTCCAACGTCTGATAGCGTGCCTGGAAAGGATCCTCCGATCCGCTCTTTTTCTCATCCAAGAACTCGGGGTATGGTTCTCGCCGCAGTCCAGCGAATACGTCAACGTGAGCCTCGAGCGACAGCGCGGCGTCCAGCACCGCCTCGATCCGGTCGTCCCCGTGGAGGGCGGCGGCATCTGAAATCCGTCGAGCATGCTCGGCCGCCTTCTCGACGATGTTGTAGCCGACCTCGTCCTGACTGCGGCGGAACAATTCGTTGTTCTTGGAAAAGTCGGCGTGCCCCAGCACGTGGGCGACGATCAGAGTATTTTCTTGCGGACTGTTGTTCTTGGAGAGATACGCGCGGCCAGGGTTGCCAGGGAAGACCACTTCGAACAATCTGGAATGCCCCATGCGGTGCTGAACCAGCTGGTAGAAATATCGCACGCCGAACGACCAGTGAGGCATGCGCACTGGGAGGCCGTAGATGGCTACTTCCATCATGAATGAGCCGGGCACCAACTCGAAGTTCACAGGGAAATAGTCCAGTCCCCGTTCGCGAGCCAGCGCTTCCAGCTTGCCTTCGTATAGTTCGAGCTCGCTCACGGGGAACCTCAGGGCTATGAAGGGTGCCTGTCCTGCTGACTGCGATCAGTGAAGAAGCCGCGAATGGCGTCCCATACTGCCTCGGGAGCCGTCAGCACATAGCTGCCCACGTCGCCCGACGACGCCAGATCGCGAAAGAGCGCTGCAGTCTCTGTCTCGCCGCGCGTGCGAGCGCCCGACGAGATCTCCACGTATCCCATGAAGCTCGCGACCGCACCGATTCGGCTCAACGCTGCGGCGGCAGCCTCTCTATCCTGCGGGGAGTTTTCTCCGTCGGAGGCGTAGAACAAGTAGACGTTATACCGTTCTGGATCGTAGCGAGTGTCAACGAGCGCCAAGACCTTTTCGAACGCGCTCGAGGCGACGGTGCCTCCCGTTCCCGACACCTGAAAGAACTCTTGTTCCTGGAACTCCCACGCATCGACTGTGTGCGCCACGAATACTGTCTCGAGATACTGGTACTGGCGGCGCAGGCCCTGCATGACCCAAAAGAAGAATGTCTTGGCGAGCTGACGGTCCTCTGCGCTCATACTCCCGGACACGTCCATAGCGAAGAACACAACGGCCTGAGTTGTGGGTGTGGGCCGCCGAACCAGCTGCCGGAAGCGCAAATCGTCGTCTGAAAACGGGGGCGCCGACGCGCCCTGCGCGTAGCGTCGCTTGACGGCTTCCTTCATGGAGCGGCGGCGGTCGAGCCGCGACCGCGCGCCGCGGCGGTTCCAGCCTTCGCGTGTGTACTCGTCGTCGGTGATGCCACCGACACGCGCCTGCAGGTTTGGCAGCTCGAGCTCTTCCCATAGCCAGTCGACGATGTCATCGATGGCCAGTTCCAGCACGAACTGCACGTCACCTGGGTCAGTGGTGCCCTGGCCCTTGTCTTGGCCGCTGACATGGCCCCCTGGAGCATGTAACGGGTCGCCAGGCGACGCGCTCCCCTGCCCGGCAGCGGTGTGGGAATCAGGTGTGCGCAACCGGAAGCGGTAGTGTTCGAGCAGCTTCATCGGTACACGCACAGTACGATGGCCGCCGCCCAAGACCTCGGCGCTCGAGATGATCTCCGGCAGCCGTTGCCGGACCGCTTCTCGGACCTTCTCGCTATGGCGAAGCCAGTCGCGGGCACCACGTGAGAAGAGATCGTACCAGCGAAACGGTCCTGCGTTTCCTCCAGTAATTTCGTCGTTCATGGACCGTCACCCCGGTTTTCGAACCATCCGATCGTACCTCGCGTCGACTCCAGCGGCAGTACGCGAGGCTCACTCCTGTGACAGCAGTGTTGTCACATAGTTCAGCGCCTCTTTGGCGCTATGGTCGTCGTAACCGTATTCCCGCATAAGTCGCTCCTGGACTGTGGAGATCTTCTGACGCGCCTCCTCGTCAGGACGCGCACTTGAAGTCACCAGCCGGAGGACGTCACGCCGTTCCGCGAAGAGGTACTGCTCGATGGCCGCGTGCAGCCTGGCATGGCTGTCCAGTGTGAACTTCTCGCCAGACTTATAGGCCACCATGGCCTTGCGCACGACTTCCTGCCGGAACGAGAGTTTCCCCGAGTCAGAGATCTTGATCTTGTCCTCCACTGATCGGAGGAAGCGCTCGTCGGGGGCCCGTGACTCACGAGTAATGGGGTCGCTCAGCTCTCGATGATCGAGCGACGCCTCGACTTCGTCGAGGTATTTCTCGAGCAACTGCTGCGCCTCCGTTTCAAAGGAAGCGAACAGCGCGCGGTGTACATCCTCTTTGACCCAGCGGTTGTAGAAGTCCTTACGTGCCAGCACCAGGAAGTCCACCCACGCCTTCTTCTGCTTGGCGTCCATGCGCGCGTCGCTCTCGATAGAATCCTTGAGCGCGATCAACATCTCCATGCTGGTCAGGCTGCGTTTGTCGCTGCGTATGATGGCGTGGGAGATCGCGTTGATGACGAAGCGCGGGCTGACGCCCCCCATACCCTCGTCAGGTGTCTCGGATCGAATCCGCGCCACCTCGGTCTCAGACACACCCTCCACCGCCTCGCGGGCGTACAGCTGCAGCTTCTTACTGAGGTCCAGCCCCTCGCGCTCCGACTTCTGCAAGCGTGTGAGGATCGCGAACACCGCCGCCAGCTTGAGCACATGCGGGTCCATATGGATGTCCTGAAACGCCGGGGCGCTGGTGACCAGCTTCTGGTAGATGCGTGCCTCGTCGTGATAGCTGAGGGAATAGGGGATCTTGATAATGACCATGCGATCCAGAAGGGCCTCGTTCTCCTTCTCCTGGACGAACCGATTGAACTCCGCCAGATTCGTGTGCGCGACGATCGTCTCATCCAGATGAATCAGCGGGAAACGCGAAACCTTGACGTTTTTTTCCTGGGTCAACGTGAGAAGGAGGTAGAGAAACTCCCGCTTGACCTTGAGGATTTCAATCATCTCTAGCAGGCCGCGGCTAGCGGCGTAGACCGCGCCCGACCACGACCAGGCACGGGGGTCACCTTCGTCGCCAATCTGAGCCACCTTGGACAGATCGACCGACCCCACAAGGTCAGCGATATCAGCCGTGGTCGGATCGTGCGGCGCGTACGTGCCCACGCCAGTGCGAGTGGCCTCTGAGAGGAACACCCGCTCGACGGGGACCTTCATGAAGTCCCCCTCGAATTCCTGTTCCAGACGCACGCGCGACAGCGGGCTCAGCTCGCCGACGATCTCCACGCCGTAGGTGTCTCTGAATTGGGCACGCAGACTGGCGGGCACGAGTACCAGCGGGTTTTCGCGGATAGGCGAGCCCTGCAAGCCGTAGACGGCACCCTCGTCCGTATGGCTGTACTCCTCCAGCCCCCGTTTTAGAAGGATGACGAGCGTCGACTTACCGCCGGAAGGAGGACCGAGCAGCAGCAGCAGCCGGCGGCTGACGTCGGAGCCCGCGCTCGCGGCCTTGAAATAATCGATCACCCGGTCGAGCGACTCGTCGATGCCAAACAGCTCTCTGAGGAACAACTCGCGGGGCGTGTTTCGCCCGGCATCGTCGACATTTCCGGGTTGGCGCTGCCTTTTTTCGTACCAGCGCAGCATGTCCCACATGTACTGGTGACTGCTGCGCGTCTGCAGTTGGGCGACTCCGGGAACAATTTGTTCCAGGTAATCCGCAAACGACCCTTGCCAGTGCTTGGCACGGTGTTCTTTGGTGAACGCTGTTAACGAGTCGCGAAGCTTTTCAGCATCCGAGCCTGGATGGGGCATATTGCGTTGGACCTCGCCCTGATGTTCGTCACCCAATGTTCAGGGTACACCTCATTACGTCCGGCCGCACGATGTCGGTTTCTCGTGCGCGCTTTGTCCCTCCGCAATGTGGTCTCCCGAGGTGACACTCGGTTGGGTTCGAAAGCGCCGTTACCCTCATGAGTGTGATCCTCGTCTTCAGGAAATGCATCTTCAGGGCCAGTCGCTCCAACCGGAAGTGGCAGGACACCAGCGAGCAAGGGCGTGAAATTGTGTCCAACTTCCGCGACGACGACTTGAAAGGCCCACGGCGGCGAGGTCCAATCAAGCAACGCCTGTCCGCTCACGCGTCCGTTGCTGTGGGAATCCAGGCCGGCTGATACCCAGGCTTGTTTGAATGGCACCGTCGGGTACCGTCGTCGGCGCATACATCATGCGGCTGACGACTGGCAGGCCGACCCTCCCTAGCGGTCGTTTCCCTAGCACCGGCCCAATTTCCGGTGATGTCTATCTCTGCGTCCGACGACAGCGCAGCTGGTTTGCAGCCACAACGGAATTGTCTGTGGCTATCGAAAAGCCGACAGGACCGCAGAATCGCGAGGCGTCGCGTCGGCCCTTCTGACAGGTCACAGCGTCGGCCGCGTAAATGCGACGCTCGCGGTAAAAGTTCGTTGCGAAAGTGATGGTGTTGACCACACCCGCAAGTGATGCAGGAGTCTGTAGGGAGCCGAGGCCGACGGCGGTTCAGCCGCGACGCCGTCGTAGCGGTGATGCAGTCTACTGACTTCTGAAATGGCGACAACCGGTCGAGCCGAAGGCCGCGTGACCGGCCGTGGGTTCGGGGTGTCCTTGGCGAGCTCGAGATGGGTTCGCGATCGCATGTAATCCGTTCCGCCAGACGCGCCGGAGATGCCGCTCATTGAGCGGAATCGTCCAATCGAGGCACTCGCGCGTGGCCGTCCCAGTGAATCGTTCGCAGTACGCGTTCGGTTGCGGACACGTACTGGCGTGTTCAGCTGATGAAGGTGGGCCTGACCGCTCCGGCGGTCAATCAGCGTGCGTTGTGGTGACAAGATGCCACGGGACGGTGCGATGCCGGCTCTTCCAAGTCCAGACAGGCGAAAGCCTGCGCGGTGCCACGCGATGACGGTTTCCGGCGTGACAATGGGGATTGCCGAGCGCCAGCCGCGCCATGAGCGGGAGAGCCACGTCCACAGCATCCGATCGACGGGCGTCCGGCGGAGACGCGGGCGGCGCGATCGATTCACGACGGCCACCTGGTGTCGGAGTGCGATGATTTCCAGGTGTAGCGAAACCCGCGATCCGATCATGAACCGAAGCGAGCGGAGCAGCGAGAAGACGACGGACGCCACGAACGAGGCTATCGGAGACGTGCATAACCTCAATCGACGCAAAGCGTTCGGTGTTTTCGATAGCCACAGGCTCCCTATCTCCTAGTGAACAGTCGCGGCACTGAGGCGGGTATAGAGTCGGTACTCGCTTCCTGACTGCTGGCCGAATCCGGCTTGCGAGATGACACGCAGCCTCCGAGCGATATTTCATCCGGAGTGCTGCCGTGGACTCTCAATCCAGCTCTGAATTCAAGCCGTTGTGTCCTTCTTGCTCCAGTGGCCACGGGACTGTTCGTGCCGTGACTATAGTGAACTACGAAAAGACGATCACATACGTGTGCGACGCTTGTGAGAAGGAGTGGGCGATGACAGACTCCGTGCCGTCGCCCAGTCTGGGCCTCTTTAGTGGGCGGCTGCGTGGTGGTGACAGGGAATAGCGAACAGACGTCCACCCAGGGGTGGTGTGCCCGTTCACGCCTTCGGGGAAATCTACCTGTGGCTATCAACACTCCGTACCGGTCGGGTCAATTGCGGACTACGTGGCCGGCGGAAAGTGATAGCGTGGATAACAGGCGACGTCGTCAGGCATCCGACTACTGTGCCGCAGCGGCCTCAAGTGACGATGCCTGAAGCGCTTGACTATCGCGCCTCGCCCCCGCGAGGCTTGTAGAAGACGAACTCACCGATCTCGACCGTCTTGGTGTATTCCGCGGCCCAACGTGGCGTCGCATTCCGTTGATGGAAATACAGCGCGCCGCCCGTTCGATCCGTTAGTTGAAGGTTGAGCGCCTTTCGCGCGATCTCCTTGGCGGTCGCGTAAGACTCATTCTCCTTCGCTTTATCGGAACGGCCGTCACACCACCACGAGAACTGGCAGGAACCCTGTTCGTGGCCTTGCCTCACAACGTTACAAATGGTGTTTGGAAAGCCCTCATGGCCCAGCCGGTTCATGACGACATTCGCGATTGCTTCCATGTCGACAATCGCCTCGCCCCTGGCCTCCCAATAGATGGTGCGCGCAAGACAGGTGATCGCATCGTCCAACGGCTCCCCGCCGGCCGGATCGACCGCCTGCGCTTCAGGCTTGTTGATCATCTCGGACGGAGAGGGAGGCGCCTTGTTGCCGGCGGCCGCAGCGTTCTGTTCCAGCGCCTCGGCCTTCTTCTCGGTGGCTGCCGGGCCGGTGGCTGAGGGCTGCTGCGAATCGTCGACCTCGGCCGGTTGGCAGCCAACGAGACACACGATCGCAACGTAGGCTGCAACCCATATCCGGCGCATCAGTCGATCTCGCAAACAATTCAAACGCGCACTGATAGCTTCGCCCCAGCGTAGAATCGCTGGCGGCCAACGCCTGGTGCACGGCCAACGCCTGGTGCACACGCGCCATGTTACACGGTGAACGATTCGCGCGGACGTCAGTCTACTTCGGAATAGCGATGAACGCTGCGTCGGGCGGTGTGCCTACCGAAAAACTCGGTCCGACTTCGCGGATGATGAGTTCAGGAGAAAACGCTCCAGCTCGCGCAACTTCGCCTCTATTTCCGGTAGAGACGTGCGGAATGCGAGACCGTCGTCGCGACTTTGCGGCCGCGCGGTTGTCGCGATAGTGCAGCCCACTGTTTCCGGGATCGCGACGACGCGCCCGGCCGTCGGCGGCCGCGGAGTGGATCCTTCTCGAGGCTCAGACGCGTCCGCGAGCGCATGTAGTACGCGACGTAGGCGTTCGCGATGCGCTGCAGTCCGGCGGCGCTCAGGACCGCGGCATCAGCAGTCAGGTTTTCGAGGGCGCAGGCTTCGCCCCCCAACCAAATCATTCGCAGTTGCTTCCGCCTCCGACGCCAGCGGAACTCAAATTCGGGTTCCCCCGTTTCTCGATCAGCTCGTCGATGCGTTGCGTCATCACCTGTTGTCGAATGCTGAGATCGGCAGAACCGCTGCGCGCCACGGCTATGATCTCCAGCTACAGGGATTTCCATGTCTCAGGTCGTGCACGACTAACAGGCCAACTAAGCGGTCGACGCTCACAGCAGGAGAAGCAGAGCGAAAGCGTGTCGGTCGCGCCAACTTCGCTCGCATGCGATCGTCACGGGACCATCCACGCGGGGCGCCGTGGTGTTGTCGAAATCGCCAACGTCGAGTACAAACTGTCCCGTGGCCCACTCCACACCCATGCTCGATCTTCGTTGGATTCTTGAAGCGCTTCCGGTTGGCGTCTGGGTTGGCCAGGTACCGAACGGGCAGGTCGTCTACGCCAATCCTGAGTTCCGGAACATCGTTGGCATGAACGCTGTAGAGGCGTCCAGCATCCATGAGGCACCCGCCACCTACGGCATCTTCGACCGCGAGGGTCGTCCCTATCCAGTCGACCGCCTTCCGTTCTCGCAGGTCGTCATGACCGGCCGGGCAGTGACCGTCGATGACCCGGTGATTCATCGCGCCGACGGCCGCAAGGTGAACGTCCGCGCCTTCGCATACCCGTTGTCAACCAACGACGGAGAGCTCACACACGTCCTCATTGCCTTTATCGACGCCACCGCGGAGATGACAGCCGAGGCGGAGCGCAGGCAGACTGAGTCGCGCCTGGCGTTCGCCGTCAACCACGCGCCCATTGCGATTTGGGCGGCGGATGCCATGGGTGTCGTCACCCTTTCCGAGGGCGCAGGTCTGGCCTCTCTGGGTGTGAAGTCCGGTGAGCTCGTTGGGCAGAACCTCTTCGATCTCTACAAGGATCATCCATCCATTCCTGGTTTCCTTCGGCGAGCTCTGGCGGGCGAGTCGTTCTGGTACACCGTGCAGGTGGGCGAAGCGGTGTACGAGACCTGGGTGAACCCGCTGACCGATGTCTCTGGACGGGTGACGGGCGTGGCGGGCTTGTCCAACGACGTCACGGCCCTGCGAAAGTTTCAGGCGCATGCCATCCAGAGCGACCGCGTCATTGCGCTGGGTACCCTCGCAGCCAGCGTCGCCCACGAGATCAACAACCCTCTGACATACATCCTTGGTCACCTGGACTTTCTGGGGGAGTCGCTGAATCAACTGGAGTGGGTGACACAAGGGCTCGCCGACCCAGCGCGCCGTGAGTTGCGCGACCTGGCGGATGTGATGCGTGAGTCACTCGAGCCCGTGCGTGCAGGGACAGAGCGGATTGCCAGCATCACGCGGGAGCTGCGCACGTTCAGCGGGCCCTTCGTCGGGACGGCTCTTGTCGATGTGCAGGCCGCTGTCGCCTCCGTGCTCAAACTGATTGGCAAGGAGCTCGAATCGCGCGCCGAGGTGCATGTGGATCTTCGGAAGACGTCTCCGGTCCGAGGCGATCCGGCGAGGCTCGTGCAAGTGATCCTCAACCTCGTGGTCAACGCGATGCAGGCGCTGCCGGTCGATCGAGCGAGCACGAACCGGGTCTTGGTCAGTGCCGCAGACGAGGGTGATGCCGTTGTGATCGAGATCGCCGACAATGGTCCCGGCGTCCAGCCTGAGGAGCGTGAGCGCATCTTTGAACCGTTCCGAACGACGAAGGAGGTGGGCGATGGCTCCGGCCTGGGCCTTTTCGTCTGCCGAAGCATCGTGAACGCGTGGTCCGGAACGGTAACCGTGGACGATCGCCCCGGGGGCGGAGCGCGATTCCGAGTGGTGCTGCCGATCGCTCGGGACAGTGATGCCCCGCCGGCGCCTGCGGGTGTCGAGCCGTCGACGGTCGCGGTCGGCGCGCTCTTTCGCGGCCACGTCATGGTTGTGGATGACGAGCCGCCGGTGGCAAACCTGCTGCGCCTCCAACTCGAGGCTGCGGGTTATCGCGTCACGCTTGAAACGGAGGCTGAGCGCGCACTCGAACGGCTCACATCCGGTTCTGACGGAATCGACCTCGTCTACTGCGACCTGATGATGAAGGGAATGAGCGGGATGGATCTGGCCGATGCACTCGCCACACGCGCTCCCTCGCAGCTCGATCGGGTCGTGTTCATGACCGGCGGCGCCTTCACC
>JBKPNV010000226.1:0-8980 GCA_046732795.1 Acidobacteriota bacterium | reverse complement strand
AACACACCATCGGTCAACTTAGGGAATACGTCAGGACCAGCTGAAAGTCAGATGAGTACATGTTGCGAACGAGCGTCAGCGAAGTGACGGCGTCGCTCCGACGTGTCTCCGAGAAACGGATGAGAAAAGAACGAGCAGATGAGCTTGTCGACTGTGAAAACTGAAGAATCGGACCGCCCTGTTATCGGGTGTTCCAATAGGGACAGCGGACGCAGAACACTCAGGTCATAGTGACCTCAACATTCCATGCCGAACCGCCTATGCGCCGTCTGCCGAATTGAAGGCACCCTGCTCGAACGCAGCAGCGAGGGTTCGTTGGTCTACTACTTCAAGTGCGGCCAGTGCGGTCGTGTTTGGACGGATTCCAAAGCCGATCCCGACTCACCGGCAAAGAACGTGACAGTAGAGCAGCGACCGTGAAATCCGGCGTATCTCTCACCATGAACGTCGATGCGGTCTAAGGCCGCAGTTATGATCTGCTCGCTGCAGGCGGTTATTGAGAACGAGCTCAAGCAAGGCTAGTCCGACATTTCGCCAGACTCTTCCTCCGTGGCAGAGCGGGCGATCTTCTTGCACTCAGCTCTTCGGCCGCAACTGGGCGGCTCGCCTCCTGCACCGGAAATCTCATGCGACAAAAGGCAACGATTCCTCGCGCCGCCGGTAGCGGTGCCGAGCTGCTCAGCATTGAGCTGCTGGAGGAACACGCACGCCGGCTCGCGGCTCTGCTCTCGGTTGTCCCGGGCGGTTCTGTTGCGCGACGCCCGCACCTGCGGCAACTCAAGGGGCACATGCAGGCGCTCCGCGACGTCTATAGGCAGCTTGCGGAGGACTCTCGCCAGGAGAACCTATCGCCGGCAGCCGAATGGCTGCTCGACAATTTCCACATCGTGTCGGCCGCGGCCAAGGATATCCAGCACGACTTGCCGACGTCGTTCTTCAAGAGACTGCCGCGCGTTGCGACCGACGAGTTTGCCGGTTTGCCCCGTATCTATGCGCTGGCTATTGAGTTGATTGGTTCTGGCGCCGGTCGAATCGATGCCCAGCGCCTGCAGCGCTTCATCAGCGCCTACCAGTCGATCACGCCGCTGACCATTGGCGAGCTCTGGGCGTGGCCGAGTGTCCTCAAGCTCGCGCTCATCAGTTACTTACGCCAGCGGGGCGACGTGCTGGTGGAGACGCGTACGCATCGTGTGGAAGCGGACCGGCTGGCGTCGGCGATAGAGGCGGTGCCAGATGCTGTCCGCCGCTGGCCCGCGGAGGCGCATCCCGCATTCGTCACCCAGTTGCTGCGGCGCGCACGCGCCCTCGGGCCGATTGCGTCGACTCTTCATCGCCATCTCGACGAGATGTTGGCGCGGCGTGGCGAGACGATGGAGGATGCGATTCGAGTCGACGGCCGGCACCAGGCCACCGAGCAAGAGGGCGTCGCGAATCTGATTACGAGCCTTCGACTGATCGCGACGTTCGACTGGAGCGAGTTCTTCGAGAGCGTCAGCCTCGTGGAACAAGTCCTCCAGCGGGATCCTGCTGGCGTGTACGGCCAGATGGACTTCCGCAGCCGGGACCGATACCGCCAGGCG
The DNA here is from genome assembly GCA_046732795.1 of Acidobacteriota bacterium. GTDB lineage: Bacteria > Acidobacteriota > Vicinamibacteria > Vicinamibacterales > UBA2999 > Gp6-AA40. The sequence continues at coordinate 7,400 of JBKPNV010000226.1, read as the reverse complement.
GTCGAGGAATTGGCGTTGCCGACCGGCGAGGCGCAACTGCTCGTGGCCCTCAAGAGTGTCGAGCGTGCACGACAGGTGCACGTGCGGACACCCAGCGATCGTGCGGCGCATGTGGGCCACCACCTCATTGGAGCCGGACGCCAACCGTTCGAGCGCAGTGTCGTGTGGCAACCGGATGTGAGCCATCGCGTCCGGCGGCTGCTCTTTGCCTGGGCAGCCTTGATTTACCTGGGAAGTATTGCAACTGGTACTACGCTGCTGGTTGCCGCGGCCGCCGGCTACGCCCACCGGCACGGCTGGCGCGGCGCCGCATTGGCGGTCGTGGCAGGGCTGACGATCGTACCGGCGAGTGAGTTGGTCATCCAGTTGCTCCAGCGGATGACCAGCTATCTGATTCCACCGAGGCGGTTGCCTCGAATCGAACTCGAGCAGGTGCCCGCTTCGGCCCGGACCATGGTCATTGTGCCCACGCTGCTCGACAGCGTGCAACGCGTTGAGGAGTTGATCTCACACCTCGAGGTCCAGGCTCTTGGAAACGTCGACCCGCACATTCACTTCGCGTTATTGAGTGACTTTCCGGACGCGGCCACTGAGACGCAGCCGCAGGACGGCGCGATCCTGGAAGCGGCACGAGCCGGCATCGCCGCGCTCAATCTGAAGCATGGCATCAGCGACGCCCGCGATCGCTTCTTCTTGTTTCATCGACTGCGCCAGTGGAACGCGCGTGAAGGTCTCTGGATGGGGTGGGAGCGCAAGCGGGGCAAGATCGAGGAGTTCAATCGCCTGCTGCGTGGCGCGACCGACACAAGTTTCGCCGTCTCAGTCGGCGACCTGTCGGTGCTGCCGGCTATCAAGTACTGCATCACTCTTGACAGCGACACACGACTGCCGCGAGGCGTAGCGCAGGAGTTGATCGGGATCATCGAACATCCGCTCAATCGACCTGCTTTCGATCCACGTGTCGGACGGATTACTCAGGGCTACGGCATTCTTCAGCCCCGCATCAGCGTAAATTTCATGAGTGCCGCCGGCTCGCTCTTCGCTCGGCTCTATTCCGGGCATACCGGCGTGGACCCTTACTCCACGGCCGTGTCCGACACCTATCAGGACCTGTTCGCCGAAGGGATCTTCACCGGAAAGGGACTCTACGACGTCGATTCCTTCATTGAGGCGCTCGCCGACTCGGTGCCAGACAACACGCTGCTGTCGCATGACCTGTTCGAGGGATTGCACGCGCGTGTGGGGCTCGCGTCCGACGTCGAGCTGGTCGACGACTATCCCTCGAGCGTGCTGTCGCATGCGCGCCGGCAACACCGGTGGGTGCGAGGCGACTGGCAGATCCTGTTCTGGCTGTTTCCCTTCGTTCCATCGCGGCGCGGGCTCAAGCGCAACCCGCTGACCGCGATCGGCCGCTGGAAGATCCTCGACAACCTGCGTCGCAGTCTCGTCGCTCCCTCGCTCCTCGCGCTGCTCATCGCGGGCTGGATGGTGCTGCCAGGCCGACGCGAGATCTGGACGGCGATGGTGGTGGGCGTCGCTGCGTCCCAGCTACTCCCGGTTCTGGCACGACTGCTCATCGGGCCTGGCCGATCGCAGTCCATTCCGGTGTTCCTGACGAACGTGCGAGATGACGCGTTCACCGCCGTGGCGCAAATCCTCCTCAGCCTGACGCTGCTCGCCTTTCACGCCTTCGACGCGCTGCACGCAATCGGGCTGACGCTGGTGCGGCTCATCGTGACCAAACGGCGGATGCTGGAGTGGGAAACCGCCGCCACGACTGCGGCTCGGGCCGCCGGCCTCGTCGGGAGTCGTGGGCTCCGACGTTTCGCGCTCGAGATGATCGCCAGTCCGATCATCGCGACGGCAGTGGCAATCCTTCTCATCGTATGGCGCCGCGACGCGCTGGCAGTCGCGGCTCCGTTTCTGCTTCTCTGGCTCGGCGCGCCTGCGGTGGCCTACCGGTTGAGTGAGCCGGCCAGCCCTCGCGTCCGACCGCTGCGCCGTAACGAGCGCAGGCGCCTCAGACGCTGGGCACGCAAGACATGGCGCTATTTCGAGACATGGGTCACGGACGCAGACGGGTGGCTGCCGCCGGACAACTTACAGGAAGGCGAGCGCGGTAGTCAGAGCGATCGACTGGCACGACGCACGTCGCCGACCAACATCGGCATGAGCCTGCTCTCAACGCTGGCCGCGCACGATCTGGGTTACCTGGCGACCGACCGGTTGTTCGCGCGGCTGGACGCCGCGATGCGCACCGTCGAGAGTCTCGAGCGGTACCAAGGCCACCTCTTGAACTGGTATGACACGGCTACTCGCGCGCCTCTGGATCCACGCTACGTCTCGACGGTCGACAGCGGCAACCTCGCTGGTGCGCTGCTGACCGTCGCGCAAGGCCTGCAGGAACTCGAGCAGCGGCCGCAGACGCTCGAGCAGCGGATCGAAGGCCTCACCGATGCGGCGTCCATACTCCGAACCGTTTCGGCGTCCGCAGTGCGCGCAGAGAGCCGTGAGGCGATGTCCGCGATCAACAACCTGGCGCGCGCCATTGTGTCCAGAGCCGACGGTGCCACCGAGGCGTCTGCGACATCGCTCCAGGAATATGAGCCCGCGCTCAGGGCAGCCGTCGCGGCGATCGACCGTCTGAACGTGAACGACGATCTTGCTGAGGTCATGTACTGGGGGCATGCCGTGCTGGACGGCCTCGCCGCCCTCGGCCGAGACTCAGTCGTCGTGCCAGGCTCGCTGCAGGCCCTCGCTCGACGGATGCACGCCTTCGTTGACGGGATGCGCTTCGAATTTCTCTACGACCGGCGGCGTCGTCTCTTCGCGATTGGTTACCGTCTCGAGGACGCGAGCGGTCCAGGCCTTCTCGACCGGGTGTTCTACGACCTGCTCGCGTCGGAAGCGCGGCTCGCGAGCTTCGTGGCGATTGCGAAGGGAGATGTGCCCCAACAACACTGGTTCCGGCTCGGGCGTCTGGTGACCAACATCGACGGCCATGCGACGCTGATCTCCTGGGGCGGCACCATGTTCGAATATTTGATGCCGCAGCTCATGATGCGCAGCTTCCCCGGTACGCTGCTCGACCAGAGCTCTCGCGCCGCGGTGCGGCGGCAGATCGAGTACGGGCGGCAGCGGCACGTGCCATGGGGCATTTCGGAGTCGGCCTATGCGTTCACCGACCGCGACGGCACGTATCAGTACCGTGCGTTTGGCGTGCCAGGCCTTGGTCTCAGGCGCGGTCTCATCACCGACCTGGTGATTGCACCGTACGCAACTGCCCTTGCGAGCCAGGTCTCGCCTGCGGCGGCGGCTGAGAATTTCGATCAGCTGGTCGAAGTGGGTCTGGAAGGACGCTACGGCTTCTACGAGTCGGTGGACTACAACCCGCGAGGCCGCGGCGTCGACATGCCCGCGGCCTCGCCCGTGAATCCCGTCATCGTTCGCGCGTATTTTTCCCATCATCAGGGAATGTCGCTGGTAGCCATCGCCAACGTCGTATGCCACGACGTGTTCGTCAGCCGGTTTCACGCCGATCCCCGCATCCAGGCCACCGAGCTGCTGCTGCAGGAGCGAGTGCCGCGCGAAGCGATTCTCTCGGAGCCACGGCCGGCCGAAACCGCGACCGCGCCGCCATCACTGCCAGTGTTCGCGTCACGCCGGTTCCTGTCCCCGCAAAGCGCCAACGTACACACACATTTCCTCTCCAATGGCCGATACACGACGGCCGTCACCAATGCGGGCGGCGGCTATAGCATGTGGCGAGACATCGCGGTCACGCGTCGGCGCGATGACCCGACGAGCGACGCGGGAGCACATTTCATTTACATCCGTGATCCGTGGTCTGGTGTTGTCTGGTCGGCCACGCATCAACCCGTCTGCCGCCCGCCCGATTGGTTCGAAGCGACGTTCGATCTCGACAAGATCACGTTTCGACGCCGCGACCTCGACATCGAAACGCAGCTCGACATCACCGTGTCGTCCGAGGATGACGTGGAAATGCGACGGCTGACGCTCACGAACCGTGGTGCCCAGACTCACGAGCTCGAGGTGACGAGCTATGCGGAGATCGTGCTGGCGCGACCACAGGACGACTTCGCGCACCCGGCCTTCGGGAAGCTGTTCATCGAGTCTGAGTTCGATCTGCAAAGCGCCGGTCTGCTGTTCACACGTCGGCCTCGGGCGGCCGACGAGTCACCAATGGTCGCCTTCCACGTGCTCGGCGTGAACGGTCCGCGTCTGGGTGGGTCGGTCGAGTGGGAATCGGATCGAGCACGGTTCCTCGGACGCGGCCGCTCACCGGCGAACCCGCAGGTGCTCGACGGGCGGGCGTTATCTGGGACGGCCGGCGCCGTGCTGGATCCAATCGCGGCGTTGCGCGAACGCACCAGGCTCGTGCCGGGTGCGGCTATCCGCATCGCTTTTGCCACGGGCGTGGCGACCGATCACGCGTCCGCATTGGCGCTGGTCCGCAAATACCGCGATGGCAGTGCGGCGGCGCGCGCGTTCTCGATGGCCTTTACTCACGTGCACACAACGCTGCAGCACCTCGGTCTGAGCGATGAAGACGCCATCCTCTACGATCGACTCGCGTCGCGCGTATTTGGGTCCGACAACTCGATGCTCAGTCCTCCGGATCTGGCGGTCAATCGCTACGGCCAGCAGAACCTCTGGGGCAAGGACATCTCGGGCGATTTGCCCATCGTGGTTGTACGAGTTGGCAATCCGGCGTCTCTGCCACTCGTGCGCCAATTGCTGAATGCGCAGGAGTACTGGCGCGTGAAGGGCCTGCGGGCCGACCTCGTCATCCTCAATGAACAGAAGACTGACTATCTCGATGAGATGCAGAACCTGATGATCCAACTGGTACAAGAGTCGCCCTGGACCAGTTGGTTCGAAAAGCCTGGAGGGATGTTTCTGCTCAGGACAGAGGGGATGGCCGAGGCCGATCGCCACCTTCTGGCGGCAGTGGCACGTGTGGTTCTGCCCGGCGATCTTGGTGAACTGGCGTTACAACTCGAGCGACCTGCTCGATGGCTGTACGACGAACAGAACGAGACGCTGCCAATGGATCTGCCCGCCCCGGAGGCGTCTGCGGATCCGGTACCGCTGCCGGCGATTGTGATGGACAACGGCGTTGGTGGCTTTACGCCTGATGGCCGCGAGTACGTGGTGGTACTGGAAGGGGAGCGCGAGACCCCGTTGCCCTGGTCCAACGTCCTGGCCAACGCCAGCTTCGGCACGATCGTCAGCAGCGCCGGTTCGGCATTCACGTGGGCCGGCAACAGCCGTGAGAATCGCCTGACACCTTTTGCGAATGATCCCGTGACGGATCCGACGGGCGAGGCGTTCTTCCTCCGGGACGAGGACACTGGCGCCGTGTGGGGGGGCACACCCGCGCCGCTGCCCAGGCGACCGGCCGATGGACGATGGCTGATCCGACACGCGGCGGGCGTGACGCGTTATCAGCATGCCGTGGCCGGCGTGACCCAGGAGCTGGCGATATTCGTGGCTACGGAGGATCCTGTCAAGCTCGCGGTGCTCACGGTGACGAACACGTCCCATCGTCGAAAGCGACTCAGTGTCTTCGGCTACATCGAGTGGCGCCTCGGGCCGCCACGCAGCAGCGAACAGCGCTTCGTCGTCACCGACGTCGAGCCCACGACGAGCACGATGCTCGCGAAAAACACCTACAACAGTGACTTCCCGGAGGCCGTCTCGTTTTTCCGCGCGAGCCTTCCGGCGGCGTCGTATACCGGCGATCGGGCAGGATTCATCGGACGCAATCGTAGCCTCAGCGCGCCGGCTGCACTGTTTCGTGAGCGGTTGGAGGGTCGCACCGGCGCCGGTCTCGATCCATGCGCCGCATTGCAAGTCGTCGTCGAACTGGAGCCAGGGGAGTCTCGACGAATCGCGTTCGCGCTTGGCCAGGGACGCGACCATGCGCACGCGCGTGATCTCGCCACGCGCTATGGCGAGTTGACAACGATAGCACTAACCCTCGCCGCGACCGAGCAGATGTGGGACGAACTGCTCGGCGCCGTAGAGGTGCACACGCCCGACGATTCCTTTGATCTCATCGTGAATCGGTGGCTGCTGTATCAGACGTTGAGCTGTCGCATCTGGGCGCGGAGCGGACCGTATCAGCCGGGCGGCGCATTCGGCTTCCGCGATCAGCTCCAGGACACCCTTGCCTTACTGTACGCACGCCCCGATTTGTGCAGGAACCATTTGCTCGACGCTGCCGCGCGGCAGTTCGTCGAAGGCGACGTTCAACATTGGTGGCATCCCCCGAGTGGCCGAGGCACACGCACCCGCTGCTCCGATGACCTCCTGTGGCTCCCGTACTGTATTGCGCGCTATCTGGAAGCAAGCGGCGATGAGTCTGTGCTGGATGAACAAGTGGCATTCCTCGAGGCGCCGCTACTCGAAGTGAATCAGGATGAAGCGTATCTACTGCCGCGTGTGTCGTCGGCGCCCGGGTCGCTCTTCGAACACGCCGTACGCGCGATCGCGCATGCGATGAAGTACGGCTCGCACGGTCTTCCGCTTATTGGATCAGGCGACTGGAACGACGGGATGAACCGCGTCGGACATGGCGGCCGTGGCGAGAGCGTGTGGCTGGGATGGTTCCTCGCTACGGTACTTGGCGACTTTGCGCCCATCTGTGAACGACGAGGACGTGATGACCTGGCGCGTCGATATCGGGAGGAGGTGCGTTGGCTCGCTGGGATGCTCGAACTGGCCTGGGACGGGGACTGGTATCGTCGCGCGTACTTCGACGATGGCTCGCCACTGGGTTCGGTGCAGAACGATGAGTGCAAACTCGATTCACTGACGCAATCGTGGGCGGTGCTCTCCGGTGCGGCACAACCCCGCCGGGCCGAGCGAGCGATGAACGCCGTGCGCGCCAATCTCGTGCGTCGCGACGCCCAGCTGGTGCTGTTGTTGACACCGCCTTTCGATCGAATGGGAAGGGATCCCGGTTACATCAAGGGGTACCTACCGGGGATTCGAGAGAACGGCGGTCAGTACACGCATGCTGCCTTGTGGGCCGTGATTGCGCTGGCCCGGCTTGGAATGGGCGACGAGGCGATGGAACTGTTTCACCTGCTCAACCCCATCAACCACATGCGAACTGCACAGGATGTCGAGCGCTATCGGGCGGAGCCCTACGCCGTGGCGGCCGACGTGTACGCGCATCCGATGCACGTGGGTCGTGGGGGCTGGACTTGGTACACAGGCTCCGCCGGCTGGATGTATCAGGCGGCCGTGCAAGCGCTGCTGGGTCTGCGCCGAAATGGCGCCAGCGCGAGCATCAATCCGTGCATCCCCACGGGGTGGCCGGAGTACTCGCTGATCTGGAAAGTCGGAGGCTCGCGCTATCGTTTTGTGGT
>JBKPNV010000225.1:0-28694 GCA_046732795.1 Acidobacteriota bacterium | reverse complement strand
TGACGGAAAGCCTGGTGCTCGCCGCTGCTGGCGGACTCATCGGACTGACGGTCGGTGCCGCGATTCTCAGGGCCGCGCCGTCGTTCGTTCCGCCAGGCCTTTTGCCCAGCGCTGTCAGCCTGGCTTTCGACGAACGCGTAGCGGCCTTCGGCGCAACTGCATCGCTGGCCGTCGGACTTGCATTCGCACTCGCACCTGCATGGCAGGTCACGGGCCTGTCAGTTGTGCAAGCCATTGGTACAGAGAGTCGCACCCCGACTCGCGGCGGAAGATTCCGCAGCGTCCTGGTCGTCGCCGAAGTGGCAGCGGCGGTGCTCGTTCTGTGCGGCGCCGGCCTCATGGTGCGAACGCTGATCTCGTTGCAGAACGTCGACCCGGGAAGCGGCGCGCAAGAGGCGTTGACGATGACGGTGAATCTTCCTGTTCCTAATGGGAGGACACCGACGCGGTACGAGACGCAGGAGGCGGTGTACCGGTTTTACGACTCCGTAGAGAGGGAAATCGCCCGGACGGCCGGCGTGCGCAGCGTGGCGATCGGAGGCGCTCTTCCGCTCGACGGGATGTGGACCGGCCAAGGCGTCGCGATCGAAGGCGATCCCCCGAGCCCGGGACCGAACCGAAATGTTGCGTCCTACCACATGATCAGCCCGTCGTACTTCGAGACGCTCGACATCCCGATCGTGAGTGGCAGGGCCTTCGACGAGGCCGACAGTCGCGAGGCTGTGCCGGTCTGCATCGTGAGCGAAGTGTTCGTCCAGCGCTTCCTCAATGGCCGTAATCCGATCGGGGTGCGCGTCGCCGTCCCGGCGATGGCGTTTCCAATGCGTCCGGTGCTGAGGGAGATCGTCGGCGTCGCGCGCCAAGTCAAGATGTGGCCGAACGAGCAGCAGCCCATCCCGCAACTCTACGTCCCGATCGCGCAGAATTCCTGGTACAGCGCATCGCTCGTCGTCAGGCCGCGGATCGGGCCTGCGGGTGCGTTGCTGCCCGCGGTGAAAGCGGCTGTGGCGCGTGTCGACAAGGGGCAGCCGGTCAGCCGCGTGCGAACGATCGAGGCGGTCGCTGCCGACGCGACCTCGCGACCGCGCTTCCGTGCGGTGCTCGTCGGAACATTTGCCGCGTTGGCGCTCGGTCTCGCCATGGTCGGCGTGTTCGGACTCCTCGCCTACTCGGTCCAGCAGCGAATCCGCGAGTTCGGCGTGCGAATCGCGATGGGAGCGGCAACGCCTGATGTGATGTACCTCGTGCTCGGCAGTGCAGCAAAGCTGACGTCGATGGGCCTGGCAATCGGACTCACAGCCGCAGCGCTACTCAGTCGGTACGTCACAACTCTGGTCTATCCGGTGAGACCGCTCGACCCCATCACCTTCGTGGCCGTTCCTATTCTCCTTGTTGCTACCGCCGCAATCGCCGTCGCCGCACCGGCGTGGCGAGCTGCACGCGTCGATCCGGTGGTGGCATTTCGAGGCGAGTAGAGGCGCGACAGTCCCGGTTCCCGTTCCCTGTTCGTGGAACCGTGAACCTCGAACGGGGAACGTGAACGTTGAACACGAACGGGGAACCCGGAACCAGGAAGCCGGAACTCGAGAAGCGCCCTAGTGTAGACTGCAGCGCGCGGGGGGAATATGAGAAGGGCTGCAGTCGCGGTTGCCGTCATCCTGTTGAGCACATCGGTCCTGGCGCAGCGTCCGTCGGACCCGGCGCTGCTCGTGCCCGAGACGGCACCCGAGTTGGACTACGTCGTGGCGCCAACCGCCGTGACGCTCCCCGCCGGTGTGACGATGGGTGCGACGGCCAGCGTTGCGTTCGACGCAAACGGCCATCTGTTCGTGCTGACCAGAGGCGACAAGACCTTCTTCGAGTTCAATCCCGACGGCAGCTTCATCAGATCATTCGGCGACAAGCTCTTCACGCGATCGCACGGTCTCCGCATCGACCGCGACGGGAACCTTTGGGCCACCGACGTCGGAGGCCACATCGTGGTGAAGATGACTCGCGACGGGCAGCCGCTGTTGACGATCGGGACCAAGGGAGAAGCCGGAGAGTGGAACGAGGCGACCGGCTCCCACAAATTGAATCAACCGAACGACGTGGTGATCGCGGGCAATGGAGACATTTTCGTCGCGCAGGGGCACACGCCGGGTGACGAGGGTGACGCACGCGTGCTGAAGTTCGACAAGAATGGCAAGTTCATCAAGTCCTGGGGCGGCAAGGGATCCGGCCCGGGCCAGTTCCAGGTCGCTCACGGCATCGCTATCGACGCAAAAGGCCTGGTGTGGGTCGCCGATCGCGAGAACCAGCGGATCCAGGTGTTCGATCAGGATGGCAAGTTCGTCAGAGAGGTCAAGTACAAGGGGCTGCCGTGCAGTCTCGATATCGGCCGCCAGTACATCTACATGGTGAACGGCTTCGCGGGTCAGGTCCTGAGGCTCGACCTGAATGGGAGAGTCCTGGCCGCGATGGGGAAACCGGGCAAAGGGCCTGGCGAGTTCGGCGAGGCTCACATGATCGCCGTAAGCCAGAAGGGCGAGATCTACGTCGCCGATTCCGTCAATGCGGCACTCGTCAAATTCGTCAAGAAATAGATCGGTGACGCCCGGGGCTAGAGGCCCCCGCTCTACGCGTTCGGGTAGAGCGGACGCGTCAGCGTGCGCGGTCGTCTATTTCCCTGTGTACTTGAACTCCAAAATACTCCCGGGGTTCGCAAGCGGCCGAGGCGCACCAGATGTATCGCGGTTCGGCCCCTCGGGATCGGTGGCGAGATAGAACGTCACGCCATCGGGGTTCAAGGCGATATCGCGATACCGGTTGGCCGTTGGAAACAACTCGACTGGTGGATTCACAACCGAACGACCATCCGCGGCGAGCGGCAGGCGATAGACCACCCCTCGAATCAGGCTCAACGCGAGTAGCGACGTGCGCCAGCCCGGGATCGCGCCCGACATGTAGATATCAATCCCGCCCGGCGCCATCGTGGAACTGCCGATGCCCTGCGCTTTGAAGCCGTTGTCCACGGTGAAGAAGGTGCGAAGGGGAGGAGCGAAGCGTTCGTTGTTCCACGACATCTCAGTCTGAGTTGGCACAGATGCGGGGACGGCGTTGCCGGGCGGCAGCGACTGACAGGGCGCAGGTTTGGATGCAGACCAGTTCGCGTAGATGTATGACTTGTTATCACGATACCCGGCGACGTTCGGCCATCCGTAATTGCGGCCGCCTTCAATCAGATTGACCTCGTCATCCGTGTTCGGCCCATGCTCGGACTCGTAGATTTCACCCTTCGGACCCACCACGAGCCCGAGAGGATTGCGATGGCCGTACGAGAAGACGTGACTGCGAACGCCGTTGAGTTGGGGGTTGTCGGCCGGGATCGAGCCATCGAGATTGATCCGCAGAATTTTGCCCTGGTAGTGCGACCAGTCACCCGCGCTGACCTGGCTCATCGTGGGAAGGTCCTGCGCGTGATTGGCGTTACAGCGGTTCGCGCCGAAATTGCTGCCCTGGTCGCCGATCGTGAGATACAGCTTCAGGTCGCGACCGATGACGAGCCTTCCGCCGACGTGATCGTCGTGCGTCGGCAGCCCCATGATGACGTCCATCGGATGCGACAAGGTCCGCGCCGTCGCATCGTATTGATACCGGCGGATTCCCATGCGCCGCGCCAGCGCCGGTCCCGGGGCATCATCGTACGTGAACGCGACGTACACGTAATCGCTCCCGACGAGTCCCTTCAGTAGGTCGGGATGCAGCGCCAAACCCAACAGGCCGTCCTGGCTGACGCTCTGATGGACTTCGTGCAGCGTGAGGAGCGTCGTGCGTGTCCCGTCGGCAGGGTTCACTCGGAGCACGCGTCTGCCTCGCCGCTCGGTCACCCACAGTTGCTGATCCGGTCCCCAGGTGATCTCCCACGGCCCCTCGAGTCCGGTTGTCACCACGCGCATCGTGAAATGCTCGGGCGGGTCGGTCACGATCGTCGGGTCTTGCATCGCTGCTCGCGTAGACATCAACACGATCGCGCCAACGACGGCAGTTATGAGCGTGCGCATGACAGCTCATTAGACACCCAATGGGCGCGCTTGAACAGGATGTGACCCACGCATCCGTCGGACTCGCAACTCCCAACGGGCCCGGTAGAGGCGGCCATCGCGCGATCCGTCAGCCGCCAGCGGCTTCGCCACCTTCGTGATCTTTGCGACCCTTCGTGGCTAAAAAATGAGCGCCACCAGGAAGATTCCGATCATGAGGAACGCCATTGCCACCTTGACCGCCGTGCCGATGGCAAACCCGATCCATGCCGCGACGCCGGCCTTACCAGCCCTGGCGAAATCACTGTGGGTTGTCAGCTCGCCAATGACGGCGCCGACGAACGGCCCCACGATCACACCCGGCAAACCGAAAAAGAGCCCCGCGATCGTGCCGAGCGCGGCGCCCGTCATCGCGCGAGGGCTGGCTCCCAGACGTTTCGCGCCGAGCGCCACGGCGACGAAGTCCACACCATAGCTGGCGACAGCGATGACGCCGATAGCGACCAGAGTCCAGACGCCGACGCGGGTAAACCCGTTGGCCCGAGCCCCGACAATGAGCCCGGCCAGAATCAGCATGTGTCCCGGTAGCGCCGGCATCACCACGCCGATCAAGCCGACGATGACCATGGCCACAGCCAGCGTCCAAAGAAGGATCGTCACGGTTGTCACGTCATTCACCGTAGAATTCTCACGTGTCTCTGACCATCTTTACATCGCCTATCTTCGCAGACCATCTGACGCCGCCGAGCCATCCCGAACGTGTCGAGCGATTCGAGGTCATGCAGGCGGTCGCCTCGGAGTTCCGTCAGAAGGGCATTGCTGTCGAGGAACCCAGGGCGGCAAGCGACGCCGAGATTGGCCGCATCCATGCGGCCGAGCACATCAGCCTCGTCAGGGAAACGGCCGGGCGCGCCGTGGCGCTCGATCCCGATACGTTCACGTCGCCGCGGACGTTCGAAGCCGCGTGCATGGCGGCCGGCGCTGCGGTGAGCGCGGTCGATCATGTACTCGAAAAAGGAGAGGGGGCACGCGCGTATGCGCTCGTCCGCCCGCCTGGTCATCATGCTGAGCATGCGCGCGCCATGGGCTTCTGTTTCTTCAATAGCATCGCGATCGCCGCGGCGCATGCACGTGCAAAAGGCCTCTCGCGCGTAGCCATCGTCGACTTCGATGTGCATCACGGCAACGGCACGCAGTGGAGCTTCTACGACGATCCGTCCGTGCTGTTCATCTCCTCGCATCAGTATCCGTACTATCCGGGAACCGGAGCGGCCGGCGATATCGGGAAAGATTCCGGGGCGGGCTTCACCGTGAATCTACCGCTATCGGCGGGCGCCACTGATGCCGACTACCAGGTCGCCTACGCGCGGATCGCGTTGCCCGTGCTCGAGCAGTTTCGACCGGAGCTCGTTCTCGTATCGGCGGGATTCGATGCCCACAAGGACGACCCGCTGGCGGGCATGCGTCTGACCAGCGAGTACTTCGGACGCCTCACGCGGGCTATCGCGGACGTATCGGATGCAACCAGTCACGGCCGCCTCGTTGCCATAACGGAGGGTGGCTATGACCTTGCCGGTCTTGCATCGAGCTTGCGAGCCTCGATCAACGCACTTACCGCCGAGGCAGTCCGTCCTAACGAGCTCAAAGGGGAAACGCCTCGGGGTGAAGCGACGATCAAGGCGGTCACGCCATATCTGGCGAAATACTGGAAGCTATAATGGGGTCGGGAGTCATTTGATCAGGACACTGGTCGGAGAGCCGACACACAGATTGTCCTCAACAAATGACTCCCGACCCCTCTCCATCATGGCCGACTACCATCCGCAGGAACTCGACAAGAAATGGCAGCAGCGCTGGGCTGACTCGCGTGCGTTCGAAGTCACAGTCGATCGATCGCGTCCGAAATTCTATTGTCTCGAAATGTTCGCGTATCCGTCGGGGCACGCTCACGTCGGGCACGTGCGCAACTACATCATCGGCGACGTCATCGCCCGCACGAAGCGGATGCGCGGCTACAACGTCCTCCATCCGTTTGGCTGGGACGCCTTCGGTATGCCGGCCGAGAATGCGGCCATCAAGAGCGGCATTCACCCCGAGGTCTCCACGCGCGGAAACATCGCTCACATGAAGGGTCAGCTTCAGCGGCTCGGCATCAGCTACGCGTGGGAGCGTGAACTGGCCACGTGCGACCCGGAGTACTACAAGTGGAACCAGTGGCTCTTCATCCGGATGTTCGAGAAGGGTCTCGCGTATCGCCGGAAGTCGTCTGTGAACTGGTGTCCCGTCGACAACACCGTTCTTGCCAACGAGCAAGTCGTGGACGGCGGTTGCTGGCGATGCGGCACGCCGATAGAGATACGCGATCTGGAGCAGTGGTTCTTTCGAATCACCGCGTACGCCGACGAACTCCTCGAGGCGACCGATCACCTGACGCGCTGGCCGGACAAAGTTCTGATCATGCAGCGGAACTGGATCGGCCGGTCCGAAGGCGCGCGGGTGAAATTTGCGCTGGCCCCGGCCTCAGAGTCCCGAGCCCCGAGTCCCGAGCCCCGAGCCCCGAGCCCCGACTCGATTGAAGTGTTTACGACGCGTATCGACACAATTTTCGGGGCGACGTTCGTCCTCCTCGGCCCCGAGCACCCGCTCGTGCCTCGCTTCGCCGAACGATCCGCGGATCCGGCGAGCTTCAAGCGCAAGGCGCAGGAGTTCCGGAGCCAGGACCGCGCCGCGCGGATCAGCGGGGACATCGAAAAGCAAGGCTTCGACACCGGTTTTCGCGCGATCAACCCCTTCTCCGGCGAGCTGGTTCCGATCTGGGTGGCCAATTTCGTCCTGGGAGAGTACGGCACCGGCGCGGTCATGGCGGTCCCAGCTCATGACCAGCGCGACTTCGAGTTCGCGCGGAAATTCGAACTTCCGATTCGCGCGGTGGTGACGGCTGATGGTGAGCCGGCGGCTTCGGACCTCATGACAGAGGCGGCGGCGGCCTATGGCACGCTCGTCGATTCGGGCGAGTTCAGCGGCCTGCCATCCGAAGAGGCGCAGAAACGCATGATCGCCTGGGCGCGCGACCGTGGCATCGGTGAGGGAACGGTTCAATTCCGCCTCAAGGACTGGGGCATCTCGCGACAGAGGTACTGGGGCACGCCAATCCCGATGATCTACTGCCCGAAGGATGGCATCGTCCCGGTTCCCGACGATCAACTCCCGGTCGTGTTGCCGAAGATCGCGCAGTTCACCGGTCGAGGGGACTCGCCGCTCGCGCAAGTGGCCGAGTTCGTGAACGTGACCTGTCCGAAATGTGGGGGTCCGGCGCGTCGCGAGACCGACACGATGGATACGTTCGTCGATTCATCGTGGTACTTCTACCGATTCGCCGACCCGCACAACGACGAGATGCCGTTCGATCCGGCGACGCTCAAATACTGGCTTCCGGTCGACTTCTACAGCGGCGGTGTCGAGCACGCCATCCTGCACCTGATCTACTCGCGATTCTTCGCGCGCGTGTTCCGCGATCTCGGTCTGGTCGATCATGCCGAGCCGTTCACGCAGCTCCTCACGCAGGGCATGGTGCTGAAGGACGGCAACGTCATGTCCAAGTCCAAGGGCAACGTTGTCGATCCGGACACGATGCTGCAGAAGTACGGCGCCGACGCTCTTCGCCTGTACGTGATGTTCGTCGCGCCGCCGGAGAAGGAAGTCGAGTGGACTGATGCGGGGCTGGAGGGAAGCTTCCGCTTCCTCGCGCGTGTCTGGAGGTTGGTCGATCACTGGTGCGGTGCGGTGACGGCGGGACGCGGAACGAACAACCATGACGATTTCACCCCGGCCGAGCGTGGACTGCGGCGGAAGACGCACGAGACCATTCGCCGCGTGACGGTCGACATCGAGGAACGCCAGCAGCTCAATACCGCGGTATCGGCGCTGATGGAGCTTGTCAACGAGCTTTACACCTTCAGCGAGCAGACCGAAATCGGCAGTCCCGGTCGGCATCACGCCGGATCGACCCAGACCAGCGTCCTCGAACGGCCGGGCACGATTGCCGTCGTGACGGAAGCGGTGGACGCACTCGTGCGGATGCTTGCGCCGTTTGCGCCGCACACCGGCGAGGAACTCTGGGAGATGCTCGGCCACGAGGGCGGCTTGTCCGCGACGAGCTGGCCTGCGTTCGATGCGGAGGTCGCGAAAGCGGAGGAAGTCGTGATCCCGGTCCAGATCAACGGTAAGGTCCGAAGCCGCCTGACCGTCGCGGCGGGCGCCACAGAGTCGGAACTCGAGGCGCTCGCGCTCGCCGATTCAGCGGTCAAGGCGCATACTCAGGGCAAGACGATCAAGAAGGTTGTGATCGCGAAAGGGAAACTTGTCTCGCTGGTGGTCCAATAGGCTCACTCGTCTCATCCTGCTGCTCGCGTTCACGGGCTCGGGATGCGGCTACGCGCTTGCCGGACGAGGCTCGTTTCTGCCCGACTACATCAGGGTCGTCGGCATCCCGCAGTTCGAGAACCGCAGCAGCTTTTCGCAGGTCGAGCAGATCCTCACCGAGAAGGTGCGCTCCGAATTCATTGGCCGTGGCAAGTACAACGTGATCCCTGACGCGCCGGGATCCGACGCGGTGTTGACGGGCGAGGTCATCGGTCTTTCGGCCCAGCCGGTCAGCCTCAACGAACAGCAGCTGGCATCGCGATACCTGATCACCTGGACGATCAAGGTGGCCTTCACCGATGCCCGCACCAACGAGGTGCTCTGGTCGAACGACGCGCTCACCTTCCGCGGTGAATACGAGCTTTCGACGCGCGGCAACACCGCCATTGAGGGCGCCGTGTTCGTCGATCAGGAGCGAAGCTCGATCGATCGCATCGCCAGCGACGTCGCGCGCTCAGTTGTGACGTCCATCCTGGAGGCGTTTTAGCCTCTTGCCGCCCGTAGCCACATCGGTCCTGCGCAAGCAGATCGCGTCCGGTGAGACCGGCCCGCTCTACGCCCTCGTCGGGGGCGACGACATGGAGAAATCCGCTGTTGCCGCTGAATTCGCCGACATGGTCGACGAGGGGCTGCGCGCCTTCAACGTGGAGCGGATGTACGGCGGCGAGATGAAGGTGAGCGATCTCGTCGGCTCTGCGAACACGTTGCCAATGATGGTCCCGCGCCGGATCGTCATCGTGCTCGAAGCGGACAAGCTGTTCATCCCGAAACGCGAAAGCAAGGCCTCTGACGAGGAACTGCAGCGCCTCGAAGAGTTTCTGCAGGCGCCTTCTGAGACCACGACGATCGTGTTCGTTTGCGGCGCCCTCGACATGCGCCGGCGAGTCGTGAAACGGCTCGTGAGTCAGGCGCAGGTCGTCAACTGCGGTGTAATCGAAAGCCCGGACGATGCAGAGCGCTGGGTCAAGGTGAGAGCCGCGCGCGATGGTATCTCACTCGATCCCGCCACGCCGCGGGCACTCGTCGCGCGTACGGGACTCGATATCGCGCGCCTGCGTGCCGGGCTGGAGCGCGTCAGCCTGTACGCGATGGGGCAGCCTACCATCACGCCCGACGATGTGCGGCAGGCGGTGTCGGCGGGACCAGAGGCCTACACCGATTTCGGAATTGCGAACGCGATTCAGCGGAACGACGTGCGCGAGGCGCTCAGGGAAGTGTCGCGGTCACTCGAGGCCGGGATGGTGCCGTTCTTCATCCTGGGTCAGCTGCGGATTGCCGCCCAGCGTTTGCCGTCGCGCCGCATCAAGGCAGCGGTGGAAGCCGTGTTCCGGACAGACATCGCCCTCAAGTCCTCGGGCGGTGATCCGAGGATTCTGATCGAACGGCTGGTCGTGGAAATGTGTGAGAGCAGGCGCGCCTGACAGCAGACAATCGTGCCTGACAGCAGACGGTCGTGAGGAGACGAGGCGGGCCTGAACGCCCGCTCGATGCGGTCTGCCTCTACGCTGAGGTTCTTTGCAGCCGCGCTGCCAGCCGGGACTTGTAACGTCCGGCCGTATTGCGGTGAATCATGCCCTTGGTCGCCATCTTGTCGACGAGCGACACGGTCTGGCTGAGCGCCGCCTTGGCCGCGGTGACATCCTTGGCGTCGAGTGACGCCCGAATCGTCTTCAGCGCCGTTCGGAGCTTGGACCGCAGCGTGCGATTGTGCTCGCGGCGCCGGATGTTCTGTCGATTTGCCTTCAGTGCGGACTTGGTGCGCTTGGCCACGGTTCTGGCGTCCTCTCGATCCGAAAGATCTCTCGGTTACAAAGAGGTTATGTTACCACGTGCGCCTATTGAGGTTGAAGGACGTCCAGGGCGAGTTTCCACTGTCCGTTTCGTTCCCGCACCCAGACTCGCACATAGAAGCCGGTTTCATTCGCGCCCGCGGCTTTGCGCGTGTAGGTGCCCCATGTATAGCCGAGATCGCCGGAACGTGCCGCCTCCGCAAACCGAGTATCGGCAGTCGTAAAAGCCGATTGCGTCGCCAGCCACTGGAGGATCCGCGAATCGCCCACGATCGGCATGGCGTTCGGTCGATGCAGGCGGGCAAACACGGCGAGGTTGGGTCGATACGCGCGCGCCGGGCTTCTTCGTAGTTCTGCGTTGAGCAGGCCGTCAGCGGTCCCGAGCGGTGGAGTCGTCTCGTCATAGTCGCCGGTGAATCGGTTCTTTTGCGGAACGCGGGTGAAGCCGGGAGCGAATGACACCGGGCCAGGTGTGTTGATGCCGACGTCCATCACCACCTTGAAGGAGCCATCGCGTTGCCGCTTCCACACGCTGGCATAGTTGGAATAGCGCGGCTTTCCGCCGTCGCGCGACGCGCGAACGTTCTGGACCGGGCCGGTGAGAAAGCCGAGCTCGCCGCTGCCAGACACGTCGCCGAATCGAGGCTCCCACATCAACTGGAGGTCTGGAGGCGGGTCGGGGCTTTTTGCGATCTGGTCGCGCGCGAGTCCAACCTTGCCTTCGTCGAACCCCAGCGCGTCGGGCGCGAAGTACTCGAGGAACGCCTGCTTCCATCCGATGACGACTGCGCGAGCCGCGAAGGCGCGCTCGGCTTCCACCATCTGCGTGAGCGCCTGCGGCAGCGGCTCCTGCGCGGTCAGGCTTGCAGTCGCCAGCAGTGCGGCGGATACGATCCACAAACGCACAAACACGAGGGCACTATAGCAGGCGATCGCTCGTGGGCGCAGACTCCGACCGGGAGGCGCTTTTGGGAGTTGGGACGTAACTGGTCAGCGGGTAACGGAGGCGGCCAGAGGAAACGCCAAACCGCGGAGGCGCAGAGACGCGGACCACGCCGGTGCAGCCGCCCTCCGGGCGGCTGACGGATAGAGCGGCGCTGCAAGCACAAGCCACACCCGAACGCCTGGTGGCTTGTGGCTTGCGACGTCGCTCTATCCATTGCGCGCGCAGCGCGTCACCGGCGTGGCCGGTCCGTTCGTCGTTCCGTTGATGTGGTGAGCCGCTGCTTGCGCAATCCTCCGTTCCGCCGGGGGATCAACGGAATTCACTAGAGAGATGCTTCGTGAGCTTCGTGTCCTTCGTGGCGGCGTCTTCGTGGCCACCGACTTCATCCTATTCGCTAATCAATTACGTTGGGAGTTTGGGGTTGGGCGTTTTTTCAGCGGCTGACGATTTGAAACGTGCCGGAGGCGGGACGCTCGGACGAGTATCGGGGCACGGCGCGACCATCGAGGATCTCGATGGTCTTGTAGATGATGAGCTTTCGACGAGTGCCTGACTCGGAATCACCGGCAGCAGCGCCGACCTTGCGGACGTAGTCGCGTGTCTCCCGGTAAGGAGGAATGCGGCGACCGTATTTGGCAACGGCTCCCGACCCGGCGTTGTAGGCTGCGAGCGCCAGCTCCTCGTTGCCATCGTATTCGTCGAGCAGTTGCCGCAAATAGTCCGTACCACCGCGGATGTTCTGCGCCGGGTCCCAGGGGTTGTTCACACCGAGGCTGCGGGCGGTGGCCGGCATCAGCTGCATCAGGCCCATCGCCCCCTTTGGCGAGAGCGCCCGCGGGTTGAATCCCGACTCGACCTGGATGACGGCTCGCACGAGTTCGGGGCGGAGCGCCTGACGGTTGGCGTGCTGCTGGATCAGCGGCTCGTACCGATCGTTTTCGGCGAGATCCTCGGTCGGGCGCGTTGTCACGTACCTGGGTGCTCCCGCGACGGTGTACACGTCGGTTGGCGCATCGATCGTGCGGTCCGAGAGCACAAGAGTGCCGTTCGCATCACGCCATGCGTAGATCTGCGCATCTGCCCGGGATGGCCAGGCCGAGACCGCAAGCGCCGTGAACAGAAGTGCGCAAAACCGCATCTTTCGTCGGACTTCCTAGAGGTCGCCGTTGTTATCGGCTTGAGGGGGGCAAAACTTCGGAATGTGGTGTACAACTCACGGGCGGCGTTGGACGTCTTGAAAGGCACGGGTCAGGTTTCTGCGCCGCCTTTCAAGATGTCCCGCCCGCGCGGAGCGCGGCGAAGAGATACTGCCACTAGCGAGGCGGAGCGACACAGTCGGGTCGGGGCGGAGCCTCGCTAGTAGTTGGAAGTGGGGGAGATGTGACGTTTTGGCAAAGGTGGCTGCGGCAACCGCAGAGAGTGTGGCTGCGACGGGCATTCTTTCAAGTCCACTTATGGATTGGACTGGCCATCGGCCTTTACATCGTGATGCTCAGCATCACCGGCAGCGCGCTTGTGTATCGCAACGAGCTCGATCGATTCTTTGCGACACCTCGGCCACAGTACGAGGCCGAACGGAAGACTCTGACCCAGGACGAGCTGCGCGCCATTGCACAGCAGGCGTATCCAGGATGGGAGATCACGCGCGTCGGTGACCGGATCACCCGTCGCAACCCGACACTCGAAGTCTGGGCCGAGAAAGACGGCGTGAAGAGGGAGCGCCTCTTCAATCCTTATACCGGCGAGGAGCTGGGTGATTCGGTGACGCAGGGCGAGTACTTCGTCCTGTGGCTCGCGCGTCTTCACGACGAGCTGCTGTTCGATCGCGCCGGACGATTCTGGAACGGCGTCCTCAGTCTCGTGTCGACGGTCCTCTTCGTCACGGGCATCGTCGTATGGTGGCCCGGCGTCAGCCGCTGGAAGCGCAGCCTCGGCGTGAAGCGAGGCGCCGGCTGGAAGCGCTTCAACTGGGATCTCCACAGCTCGCTGGGTTTCTGGCTC
This sequence comes from Acidobacteriota bacterium, assembly GCA_046732795.1. Lineage (GTDB taxonomy): Bacteria > Acidobacteriota > Vicinamibacteria > Vicinamibacterales > UBA2999 > Gp6-AA40. The sequence continues at coordinate 15,513 of JBKPNV010000225.1, read as the reverse complement.
TTCCTGTTCATGCTGATGTGGGGAATTTCGGGCTTCTACCTTGGCGTCCCTGAACCCTTCTCGAATTTCGTCGACTCGATCTCGGATCCCGATGCGTTTCTCGGTGATCGCCCCGGCGACATCGTGTTGTCCTGGCTGACGCGCCTCCACTTCGGACGATGGCGTGAGCAGCCGTGGCTGAAGGCCTTCTGGGCGTTCGTCGGCCTGGTTCCGGCGCTGATGTTTTTCACCGGCGTGGTGATGTGGTGGAATCGCGTGCTGCGGCGGCGGCCGATCCGCGAAGTGCAACAAGCCGAGGAACCTGCGGCGTAAGTATGCGCGCATGGATCGTTCCTGCCGGCTGCAAAAGCCTCGACGAGTTACGACTGATCGAGCGTCCTGACCCGGCAGCGGGGGCACACGATGTTGTCGTGCGCGTCCGCGCGACCTCGCTGAACTATCGCGACCAGGCAGTCGTAGCGGGTCAGTATTTCGGCGGTGCCGCCAGTCGCGATATGGTTCCTCTCTCCGACGGCGCGGGTGACGTCCTTGCGGTCGGTCCGGCAGTCTCCCGCTTCAAGCCAGGGGATCGAGTTGCCGCCACGTTCTTCCAGCCGGGCCCGCCGCCGGCGGCGCTTGGTTCGCCGCTCGACGGCATGCTTGCCGAACAGGTCGTGTTGAGCGAAGACGGCCTCGTCCCGATCCCCGATCACCTCACGTTCGAGCAAGCCGCCTGTCTTCCGTGCGCAGGCGTCACGGCCTGGCACGCGCTCTTTCGCGCCGGACGTCCCGTGAGGGCGGGCGACATCGTCCTGGTGCTCGGGACGGGAGGTGTGTCGGTGGCGGCTCTCCAGTTTGCGCGCGCCGCCGGCGCCCGCGTGATCGCCACATCGTCGAGCGACGACAAGGGCGCTCGCATCACGGAATTGGGCGCGTCGGATGTGATCAACTATCGCCGCAGCACGGAGTGGGAACAGGACGTCAGGCGGGTGACGTCTGGACGTGGTGTCGATTGCGTCGTCGAAATCGGGGGTGCGGGCACGTTAGGCCGATCGATGCGCTCGCTTGCGCGCAGCGGCAAGATCGCGCTGATCGGGTTTCTCGCCGGGCGCGATGGCGACACCAACCCGACGCCGTTGATGATGACGGGCGGCAGCCTGCATGGCATCTTCGTGGGCGATCGAGACATGTTCGAGGAGATGAATCGAGCGCTGATCGTCAATGGCATCACGCCCGTGGTCGATCGTGTGTTTCAGTTCGAAGAAGCACCAGCGGCGTACCGTTATCAGGCATCACGCACCTTTGTCGGCAAGGTCGTCATCGCGTTGCAGACCTAGTGTCCGACTTCACGCAGGCGTCACATGTGGCACCCGAGCAGCGGTCAGTGGTGGTTGCTGTTGATCGTTGCCCTGCTGATCGTGGCGCTCTGGCCGCCATCGGCGGATCGCAGCCTAGGTGTGAAGTTCGTGAACTGGGTCGTCGATCCGCGCGACCAGCTTCCAACGTTGCCGGGTCCGCTGGCGTTCGGACAGGGCGACGATCCGGACGCCGTCAACGCACACGATCTGCAGACCCGGATGTACGACGAGCTGTATGAGAGAGGCGGATGGACGAGGACGCGCCTGGAGCTCAAAGTGGCACGCGATCCGTTCAATGCGTCAACCGAACGTCAGCTCCTCATCGCGCTCGCGGTCGTGACGGCATTTGTCACCTGGCGGCTCGGCTCGCACGCCAAGCCGCCACAGTGACGTGAACCCGACAAACGAATCGGGAAACGGGACCACGAACGTGGAACCGGGAACCCGGAACCGCTGGCTACTTGGTCGACGTTGTCGCGGTCTTGCCGCCGCCCTTGATCGTGATTCGCTCCACCGTCCACGTTGAGCAATCGCCCTTGTAGATGACCGTATCGGACTCGCAGTGGAGCTCATGGATCAGGCACGTCGACTGGCCATGGCCTTTGCTCGTTTGTGCCCACCCCAGAAGGTTCCCGTCGAGATCCAGTTTGTAGATCTTTCCGTTGCCGTCACCGCTGAAGAGATATTGATTGGGCGGCGGGCTGGTGCAGACGCTCCACGGTGCGGCGGCAGTCGCGATTGTGCGAACGAAGTTCAGATCCGCGTCGTAGACCTGGATCCGGCGGTTGCCGCGATCCGCGACATAGATGTTGTCCTTGGCGTCTGACGTGATCGCATGCACCGTGTTGAACTGATTGGCGCCGCCGCCACGCGTGCCGACGTTCTTGAGCCACGTGCCGTCTTTGCCCAGCTTCACGACACGCGAATTGCTGTAGCCATCGGCGATGAAGATGTTGTCCTTGCTGTCCCAGGTCACGTCGGTGGGCCGGCCGAAGGTACCTGTTGCGCCCACCGGGAACTGGACCTCGTTCCGCTCGCCGCGCTCGAGAAAGCGCTCGAGGAAATCGATCGCCTCAGGCTTGCGGCCGAGGGCCAACGTCACCATCGCCTGGGCGTTGAACTTCACCACCATGTTCGAGCCTTCGTCCGTCATCCATACGTTGTCGTATTTGTCGACGCGGACGGTATGGGCGAACGATGCAGCGTAATTGTCGGGGCCCCACTGCTTCACGAACTTCAGGTTCTGATCGAACTCGAAGAGCTGGGACGCGGTCGCGCCGCGCGCCGGGCCGACGTTGCCGCTGCGCGTGAACACGAACAGATGCCCTTTGGAGTTCTTGGCGACGCCGACCGCTTCGCCGATCGTGTGTCCCGGGATCACCAGGCTGAGCACGTCCTCGGTGATCTGCAATTGAGGTGTCGCTTTTTCGAGCGCATCCTGTTTGGCGAGTGCCGCCTGCTGCTCGGGGCTCGGTCCCCGTCCACCAGCGGGAGCCTGTCCTGGTCCGGCTCCGCCCTCGCGCTGCGCATGGACCATCGTTACAAATCCCGCGACGACCGCGACGATAATGGCGCGCTTCACACCCGCCTCCTTTTGTGACAGACGTAGTGTTGTGACAGACGTAGTGGTCCGGCTTCAGCCGGACCATTGCGAACGAGACGGCCGAGAGTATACAGGGATCTCCGATGACTGAAGCGGCTCCGGTCAGCTTCGTGCGGTCTCGCTGGCTGTTCCTGCGACTGCTTGGCGGCGTCTACCTCATCGCGTTCGCATCGCTTGCCCCGCAACTTACAGGCTTGGTTGGCGATCACGGCATCCTCCCGGCCCGGGAATTCCTGAGCCGGGTCCACGACGCGTACGGTTCAGGGGGCTATCGATTGCTGCCGACGCTCGTCTGGCTTTCGCCGAGCGACGGATTTCTCTCGATGCTGTGTTGGAGCGGCATCGTGATCTCGCTCCTTCTCATTGCGGGCATCGTCCCCATAGTCTCATCAGCGCTGCTATGGCTGCTGTATCTCTCGCTCACAATCGCTGGACAGCAGTTCCTCCAGTTTCAATGGGACGCGTTGCTTCTGGAAACAGGGCTGCTGGCGATGTTCTACGCGCCGCTGTCGCTGCGGTCGCGCCTGGACGTTGACTCCGAGCCGCCGTCAATCGTGCGCTGGGTCATCTGGGGGCTTGCCTTCAAGCTGACGTTTCTCTCAGGCATTACGAAGATATTGAGCGGCGATCCCTCGTGGGCGGCGTGGACGGCGCTCAGCTTTCATTACGAGACGCAGCCGATCCCGGCCTGGACGAGTTGGTTTGTGCATCAACTACCGATCTCGGTTCACTACTGGTCAGCGGCTGCGATGTTCATCATAGAAGTGGCGGTGCCATGGCTGATTTTCGTGCCCGCGCGTTTCCGTCGCGTGCGACTGGTTGCGTGTGGTCTCATGATTTCTCTGCAGGTCGGGATCGCCGCGACCGGCAACTACGGCTTTTTCAACCTGCTCACCATCGTCATCTATCTGGCGCTGCTCGACGATCGCACTTTCGAGGCCCTGCTACCGTGGGGCACCATGCCGCTCGACCCACCGGCCGACAGGCCGGCTGCATCAACCTGGCGAACGACTGCCAACGTGATCGCGCTGGTCGTGGCGGCGCTCAGCGTGCTGACGCTTTTGCGTGAAATGGACGCAACGCGCGGACGACGAATGATCGCGGGGGAGTGGGCAGAGCGGATCCTCGATTGGGTTGCGCCGTTCAACTCGGTGAATGGCTATGGCCTCTTTCGTGTGATGACCACGGAACGGCCGGAGATTGTGATCGAGGTCAGCCAGGATGGCCAGACGTGGAAGGAATACGAGTTCCGATGGAAACCCGGCGACGTGATGCGCCGGCCACGGTTCGTCGAGCCACACATGCCGCGGCTCGATTGGCAGATGTGGTTTGCGGCGCTCGACCCGCCCTCGGCGCAGAACTGGTTGAGCCGATTAGTGACGCGGCTGCTCGATGGCGACACGGTCGTCATGAGCCTGCTCGGACCAAGTCCTCTGGCCCGCCCACCGCGCTTTGCTCGATTGGTCTATTACCGGTACCACTTCACCTCCAGCGCCGAACGCGCAAAGACCGGCGCCTGGTGGAAAAGAGAATTCCGAGGGTACTTGACGAACACAATCGGGCCTCCCGCTGCGCCATGAAATTGCTGTCCCTGCGACATCGCGCCGCAGGGACGGGTTATCGCTCGAACAGCACGATATCGCCCGCGCGCTGTATGTGACCCGCGGCTGGCGCGGGGCGGATCGGGCAATCAACAATGCAGGCACTCTGTCGCTGTGAGATGTTATGGAGAAGGTCAATCTCGCGGAGAAACTGGCGCTCATTCACGAACACTGGCGCCCCAAGGTCGTCGGCGCGCTGAATGGCCAGGAGGTCAAGCTCGTAAAGTTTCGTGGCGAGTTCGTCTGGCACCACCATGAACACGAAGATGAATTGTTCCTCACAATCCGCGGGCGATTTCGTGTGGAGTTCCGCGATCGTACCGTCGAACTGTCGCCTGGTGAATTTCTCATCGTGCCGCGCGGTGTCGAACACAGGACCGTAGCCGCCGAGGAGGCCGAGGTGTTGCTGTTCGAGCCCGCTGCCACTCGCAACACCGGGAACATCGTCGACTCGATCTTTACGGCGCGCTCGCTCGACAGAATCTAGCCAATGGACTACGCAACGTTGTCACTGGCCGAGGTGAGAACTGGACTCGACGAGGTCGCTCGAGAGACGCAGTCGACGTTTGGCGGGCTCAACGCGCGGCAATTGAATTGGCGGGCCGACGCAACACGCTGGAGCGTCGCGCAGTGTTTCGAGCATTTGCTCCTGGCCAATCGCCTGATGTTCGAGGCGGCCGACGGCGCCCTCAACGGCACAGCACCGCGATCCATCTGGCAGCGATTGCCCGGGTTGCCCGGCATGTTTGGCCGGATGCTCGTTCGTTCGCAGGCGCCGAGCAATGCGCGCCGATTCACGGCATCGGCTCAGGCACGGCCAGCGGCGAGCGATGTGGGAGCGGACATCATCCAGCGTTTCGTCGAGCAAGATCGGGACGCAGTGGCGCGTTTACACGCACTCGACGAAACAATCGCCGCACGCACAGTCATGACGTCACCATTCATCAAGGTCATCACGTATAGTGTGCTGGACGGATGGCGCCTCGTGTTCGCTCACGACCGGCGGCACTTTGAGCAGGCGCGTCGCGTGACGCAGTCTCCAGGATTTCCTAACGCTTAACCGATGAGGCAGATCATCGCGATGGGTGGCTGTGGTTTGTCGATGGAGCTGCCGGTGGTTGTCCTCGCACCACATGGCGCATGCGGGCACGACGCCGCTGTAAGCCAAACGAGTGGGATTCTCGATGAGGCGTGAGCTCGAACGAATCGAGATGCAACTGCGATTGTCTTTCGAAGGCGCCGCATGGCATGGGCCGAGCGTGCTCGAGGCACTGGAAGGGGTCACAGCTGAAGCAGCTGATGCGCATCCGATCGCGGGTGCACACAGTATCTGGGAGTTGGTTCTGCACATCTGTGCCGGGTATCGCCTCGTGCTGCGTCGACTCGGGGGCGATGACAGACAGCTGACATTGGAAGAGGACTGGCCAGCCGTTGGCGCGCCGACAGTGGCGGCATGGCTGGAGGCACTGCGTGACCTTCGCGAGCTGAATGGCGAGTTGCGGCGTGCCGTTCTGAAGTTCAATCCCGAGCGCCTCGATGAGCCGCTGGTGGCACAGCCGCCTTACACCGCGTACACCCAGTTCATTGGTATGACACAGCACGACCTGTATCACGCCGGGCAAATCGTCCTGCTCAAACGGGCGATGATGAAGACCGCGTGAAACGCCGCATCACCGGATTCCATCAGGATGAAGAGAGTCATTGGGTGGCCGAACTCGAGTGCGGTCACAACCAGCACGTCCGCCACGATCCGCCGTGGCAGATGCGGCCATGGGTGCTGACCGCAGAAGGGCGCCGCTCCCGGTTGGGCGAAACGCTGAACTGCGTGATCTGCGCCGAACCGAACGAACGTAAGGAGAAGTTCCTATGAAAAACTCGGTCACAGTCCGTTTCACGAGTGGCCGCGAGGAAAAATTCGAGATGGACTTCGTTGGCGGTGCAGGCGCCTCAGCGCGCCTGAAGGCGTTCGTCGAGAATCCCGCTCTGGTGCTGAAGACGGCGGACGAAGTGCTGATCCTTCCTGGTTCGGCCATCGAGTGCATCTCCATCAAGAGTCAGAAGGGAGATGACTGGTCAAACGTCACCAACCTGCGCCCCGCCAAGCGGATCAAGTAGCAGAAAGCATCTTCTCAATCACGCCTTTGCTCGCGGCGAGCAGCTCGCCGATCTTCGACGCGTCTTTGCCGCCGGCTTCGGCGAAATCCGGACGTCCACCGCCGCCGCCACCCACGATGGGCGCGAGCTGCTTCACGACCTGTCCAGCGGGGATCTTTTTCGTCAGATCGGGTGTGACGCCCACGACGATGGAGACCTTGCCGTCGGATGGAGAGGCGAGCACGACGACGCCGCTCTTGATCTGGCCGCGGTGCTGATCGACGAGCGCACGCAGACCGTCCTTGTCGAGTCCGCTGACCTGTCGAGCGACGACCTTCACGCCACCAACGTCTGCGATATCGCTGTCGGCACCGGTCGCCCCGCCTGGCGAGAGCGCAGCTTTCATTTTTGCCTGCTGGAGTTCGCGCGCGAGCCGCTTGTTCTCGTCCTGCAGCGAGCTGACTCGCGCGACGAGGTCACCCGGCCTCGCGTTGAGCGCGCCCGCCAACGCGCCAAGTTCGTCGCGCTGGCGCTGAAACGATGTCAGCGAGTCGATTCCGGTGATCGCCTCGATCCGCCGCACACCCGCAGCGACGCCACTCTCCGCCACGATCACGAACAACCCGATGTCGCCAGTGGCACGAACATGTGTGCCGCCGCACAGCTCGACGCTGAAGCCGGGAATCGAGACCACGCGCACGCGGTCGCCGTACTTCTCTCCGAAGAGCGCCATTGCGCCAGCAGCGATCGCGTCCTGCGTATTCTTCACGTCGGTCTGCACCGGCGTGTTGCGCAGGATCTGCTCGTTGACGATGCGCTCGATTTCGAGCGACTGTTCGCGCGTGACGGCGCTGACGTGCACGAAGTCGAATCGCAGCCGATCGGGAGCGACCAGCGACCCCGCCTGCTTGACGTGCTGTCCAAGAACCTGCCGCAGCGCCGCATGCAGCAGGTGAGTGGCCGTATGATTGCGGCGAGTCGCGTCACGCAGGCTCGCGCTGACCTGGGCGGTGACGAGATCGCGTCGCGTGAGCTCACCGTTGGTCACCCGGACGCCGTGCAGCCGAGGCCATGCACCGGTCCGCAGGACCGCGTTCACGCGCGCCTCACCGCGCGGCCCGGTAATGGTGCCGACGTCGGAGACCTGCCCTCCCGCCTCGAGATAGAACGGAGTTTCGGCCAGGGCGATGAAGCCATTCTGGCCTGCGGCAAGCGACTGGACTTCCTGTCGATCGCTGTTGAACAACGCCAGAATCGGCGTGTTGACCGTCGTCGTCTCATAGCCACGGAATGCGTGATCGCCCGTGGACTCCAACTCGGTCCCGACGCTGTCGCTGACGGTCCAGGCGACGTCCTTCGCGTCCGTGGCTTTGAAGGTGCTCTTCGCGCGCGCTTTCTCGCGCTGCGCCTCCATCGCGCGCTCGAACCCTTCTTGATCGAGACGCAGTTTCCGGTCGTCGACCATGTCCTCGATGAAATCACGCGGCAGCCCATGTGTGTCGTAGAGCTTGAAAGCGGCCTCGCCCGACACGACGCCGTTGCCCGCCGCAGCCTTGTCGAGGATGTCCTCGAGCCGGGGGAGGCCGCTGGTCAGCACGGCGTCGAAGCGCTCTTCCTCGCTTCGAATCACCTGGGTCACGATGTCACGCCCGGCCTTGAGCTCCGGATACGCGTCGCCAAACTCACCGATCATGGTGTCGACCATCGTGTACAGGAAAGGTTCCTGCATCCCCAGTCGTTTGCCGTGACGCATCGCGCGCCGCATGATCTTGCGCAGGACGTAGCCACGCCACTCATTCGAGGGAAAGACGCCGTCGGCGATGAGGAATGTCATGGCGCGAAGATGATCGGCAATGACTCGCATGGAGATGTCCGATGGTTCCATCGTGCCGCGATGCCTGGTGTCCGCCCGCTCGCCGATGGCCGACAGGATCGGGGTGAAGAGGTCGGTGTCGTAATTGGACAGGTGCCCCTGGAGGACCGCCGTTACTCGCTCGAATCCCATGCCTGTGTCGATCGACGGTGCCGGCAGCGGCGTCAGCGTGCCCTCAGCCTGTCGATCGAACTCCATGAACACGTTGTTCCAGATCTCGACGTAGCGATCGCAGCTGCATTCAACGCCGCGACAGTGATGACCGAGAGCCTCCTCGCCGCATGGCACGCCGGCGCCGCGGAAGAAGTAGATCTCCGAGCAACGCCCGCACGGACCGGTATCGCCCATCTCCCAGAAGTTATCTGCCGCGCCGAGCTCGCTGATGCGCTCGGGGGGAAGCAGCGTCCGCCAGACCGCGTGCGCTTCCTCGTCGCGCGGCACCGCCGCGTCTCCCTTGAAGATCGTGACGACGAGCCGGTCCTTGGGAATCTGCCACTCCTCGGTCAGCAGGCTCCAGGCGAAGGGAATCGCTTCACGCTTGAAGTAGTCTCCAAACGAGAAGTTGCCGAGCATCTCGAAGAACGTGTGATGCCGGAACGACGGGCCAACATTGTCGAGGTCGTTGTGCTTGCCACTGACACGCATGCACTTCTGCGCCGTGGTCGCGCGCGTATAACTGCGCCGTTCCTTGCCGAGAAGCACGTCCTTGAATTGATTCATCCCCGCGTTGGTGAAGAGGAGCGTCGGGTCCTCGTGGGGCACGAGCGGGGAGCTGGCGACGATGCGATGGCCGTGTCTCTCGAAAAAGGCGAGAAACGACGAGCGGATTTCGTTGGCGGTCATAGATATATTGTACGTAGTGTCCGGCTTCAGCCGGACTTTGATCGCAGGAGCGCCATAACCCGGTCCGGCGCGAAACCCTGCGCGACGAGATATCGGTACAGGCGACTGAACGCCTTGTCGTCCTCGATCCGGGCTTTTCCGCGCAGCCGCCGCGCCAGCGACTCATTCATCAGCGCATCCGCGTCGATGGTCGCGAACGTCTCGTCCACGGCGCGCCGCGCGATGGCTGGCGCAATGCCGGCCGCTTCGATCTGACGGAGCACGCGGTAGCGTCCGCGCTTCTTGAGGCCGGTCTCCGATCGCGCGATCGCTCCAGCGACGCGCTCGTCGTCCAGGCTGCGTTCGGCCTTGAGTCGGGCGAGCGCAGCCTCGATCGCTTGGTGGTCGTGTTCGCGGCGAATGAGGCGCTGACGGAGCTGCGCCTCCGAGAGCTCTCGCCGGGCGAGCATCTTCAGCGCGGCCAGGTAGGTGTCATCCGACATGTAAAGACACCGGGTGTGATTTTCGCTCGCAGCACTCGAAAATCACCCCGGTGTCCTTGAATTATCCGCCGAAACGCGTAATCTCGGGCGCTCGTCCGCCGCTGGTCTGTCCCACGCGCGCCATCTGCTCGCGGGCCATGTCGCCGGTCGTGTGAATGCCCTGGACCTTGAGCTTGAATTCATCGACGTTGGTTGCCCAGCGCAACGCTTCGTCGTAGGTCACGAGGCCCTGCTCGTAGAGGCTGAAGATCGACTGATCGAACGTCTGCATCCCGTACTGCGATGTGCCCTGCGCGATCGCGCCGTGGATCAGGTGTGACTTCTCCTTGTCCAGGATCGCGTCGCGGATGAACGCGGTGCTGATCAGCACTTCGACGGCCGGCACCCGTCCCTTGCCGTCGGTCTTCGGCATCAGGCGCTGCGAGATGACAGCCTTGATGACGCTCGAGAGCTGGATGCGCACCTGCTTCTGCTGATGCGGCGGAAAGACCGCGATGATGCGGTTGATGGTCTCGGTGGTGTCGAGGGTGTGCAGCGTGGAGAACACCAAATGACCGGTTTCGGCCGCGAGGAGCGCGGTCTGAATCGTTTCGAGGTCGCGCATCTCGCCGACGAGGATGACGTCCGGATCCTGACGAAGCGCGCTGCGCAGCGCGTCGCCGAACGAACGGGTATCGACGCCGATCTCACGCTGGTTGATGACCGAGCGGTTGTCCCGATGCAGGAATTCAATCGGATCCTCGATCGTCATGACGTGCGCCGTGCGAGTCGAGTTGATCTCGTCGATCAGCGCGGCCAGCGTCGTGCTCTTGCCGCTGCCGGTTGTTCCGGTTACGAGCACGAGGCCGCGTTCCTCGGTCGCGATTTTCTTCAGGACCTTGGGCAGCAGCAGGTCCTCGATCGATGCGACGCGCATCGGGATGACGCGGAAGATCATCCCGATCGTGCCGCGCTGCTGGAACGCGTTGCAGCGGAAACGGCCAAGGCCGGCGACGCTGTACGCGAGGTCGACCTCATGGTTGTCCCGGAACTTGTCGCGATGACCGGCAGGGAGGACGGCCGCCGCCATCGCGACGACATCTTCGTGCTCGAGGCGGCGCTCTTCGGTCGCGGGAATCAGCGTCCCGCGCACCCGGATCATCGGGTAGGTTCCGACCTTGACATGGAGGTCCGAGGCGCCGCTCTGAACGGCAATCTTGAGCAGATCGTTAACGTGCATGCTGCGGAATGGCCGACTCGGGCGGGACGGGGCGTCCCGACCCGTTCGGTCCTACTCCGCAGGTTATCGGCTGTTCGACGCGCCGGTAGTAGCCGCTTCCCGCGCGTTCACCGGCTGAAGCCATCCGTGAGTATCGGGCGCCTCGCCCTTGACGATCTGGAAGAATCGCTGCTGAATCGCCTCGGTGATGGGCCCGCGCCGGCCGCGGCCGACTTTGACTCGGTCAACTGACCGGATGGGTGTCACCTCTACTGCCGTCCCGACGAAAAACACCTCGTCGGCCACGTAGAGCGTCTCGCGCGGAAGTGTCTGCTCCCGCACTTCGAACCCGAGCTCGCGCGCGATCGTCATCACCGAGTCGCGCGTGATCCCCCATAGCACGGAATTCCCGATCGGCGGGGTGTAGATGATCCCCTCGCGAACCACAAAGACGTTTTGCCCGCTGCCTTCACTGAGATTGCCCTGGGTGTCGAGCGCGATCCCCTCTGCGTAGCCGTCGGCGATCGCCTCCATCTTGATCAACTGCGCGTTGGCGTAGTTGGCGACACTCTTGGCCATCGCCGGCGTCGTGTTCGGCGCGTTCCGCGCCCACGTCGAGATCTTGACGTCGAGTCCTTCCTCGATGGCTTCCTTGGTGAAGTAGGCGCCCCATTCCCACAGCATGATGGCGACGTCGATCGGACAGGGAGCGGGGTTCACGCCGAGCGAGTCGTAGCCGCGGTAGACGATCGGGCGGATGTAGCAGGCCTTGAAGCCGTTGACACGGATCAGATCGATCGTCGCATCAGTCAGCGTCTGCTGATCGTAGGGAACGTCCATCCGGTAGATCCGGGCGGAGTCCATCAGTCGCCGCATGTGCGCGTCCAGCCTGAAGCATGCCGGCCCCTGACGGGTTTCGTAGCACCGTGCGCCTTCAAAGACAGCGCTGCCGTAGTGAACGACGTGGGACGCGACGTGAATCTTGGCATCCGCCCAGTCCACAAGCGTGCCGTTCATCCAGATCTTGCCGGTCCCAGGAAATCCCATAGCGTGCTCCCTTCGATCTCAACTTCCAACCATGCAACTCGCAACTCCCAAGGAATATTCCGTGCGCGGAGCGCCTGACGTTCGCGGCTGGAGTAGATCAGATCGTAACCCGGCTTTCCGGGAAATGCCCAATGTCACGGGGACATTCGGTAGCGAAGTAGACAGGTTCTCGGGTAACCAGTCGTAGGTAGTGGCTCTCGAAACGGCGGGGCTACCGACTAACCCTCCTGGCCACCCAGCTACCTAGCCACCCAATTGAGCGGCGCGGTTTCACTCGAAGTTGGTCCGCTCCATTGCGCATTCGTGCCCAGCGGATCGGGCCAATCGAGGTACTGCCGCTCGCGGGCGCGGATTTCCCGGTATCGACGGAAGGTATCGCGCGCCGTTTCCAGGCCGAGCAGTGATCGCCATGTCGTTCCGCGGAACGTGTGCGCCATCATCCCGCGCCCGTTCCTGAGCACGAAGCCGGGATGGAGGCGCAACGCCGTGGGGATATGGCGGACCTTCATCCACCGCTCGGCTTTCCAGCGCATGAACTCGATCTCTTCGGCATCCAGATGCGCGCTTCGCGTCACCGCTGACGTGCCGTCATATTCCTCCACGCGCGTATTGACGATGAGCCCGCGCTCGCGGAAGTCGCGCGTCATCGGCGTCCCGGGATACGGCGTGGGGTGCTGAATGTACGGCCAGTCGACGTACTTCTGCGCAAACGCGAGATTCGTCTCGATCGACGAGCGCGTGTCGTCGGGATTGCCGACGATCAGACCGCCAACGATGAGCAGGCCGTGCTGGTGAAGCACGTCGACCGCCGCGAGTGTCGTGTTCTCCTGCTTCCGGCTGTTCTTGGCCCTCGCCTTCAGGAAGGCGAGATCCTCATCGAGCACGTTTTCGATGCCGAGAAACACGTAGCGGAATCCGGCCCGCCGCATCAGCGGTGCAAGCGTGGCTCCGTGCGAGGCGATTGCTGCGGTCATCGCCTGCACGACGTACATCAGGTCGTCGAGGCCGTGCTCGACGATCGCGCGGCAGAGCGCCTCGAGCCGCGGCACATCGATGGTGATGTTGTCGTCGACGAGGAAGACCGATCGCGCGCCGCGATTGCGCGCGTCACGGATGTCTGCGAGCACGCGATCGATGGGAAAACGGTGGAAGTTGCGACCGCGCATCTCGATGATCGAGCAGAAGCTGCAGTCGAAGGTGCAGCCGCGCGACGTTTCGACGACGTCGATCGGACGTCCCATCATCGTGTAGCCGGAGAGCACACGACCGGCGCGCGCGGGTGGCCGCACGGTGCCGCCATCCAGTGACGTGGCAGGCCGTGGCGGATTTCGCTGGAACCCGTGGGTGCTCCGGAACCACAACCCCGGGATTTCCGACAGCGCACCGGCGCCGTCGATCGCTCGCAGCAGCTCTCGAAAGGTGAGGTCGCCCTCGCCTCGCACGATGAAGTCCACGCCCAGGGCCGGATCCGTCCATTCCTCGGGAGCCAGCGATGGGTCGTAGCCGCCAACGGCGATGAGCACATCAGGTTTCCGCGACCTGACGAGCGAGATAATTCGTCGAGCCGTGCTGCGCTGAAACGTCATCACCGACAGGCCCACCAGTCGTGGCTGCAACTGGTCGATCAGTCGAATGATCGTGGGTTGAACCGACGATTGCGCGAGCACGAGGTCGGCGATGGCGACCTGATGATGCGGGTCGACATTGCCAGCGAGCGAGGCGAGACCGCCATTGGGCATACGGACGGCGAGCGTCGGCGTATGCTCGAAGCTGTCCGGCATGGACATCAAAAGCACTTGCATCGTGATGGTCCAGCTCCACGATTCCAGATTCCCAGTTCCACGTTCCGGGTTCGTGTTCCCCGGTCACGTTCCAGGTTCTACGTTCTTTGTTCGATGTTCGAGCGGTTCGAGGTACGCCGTTGCGTCTTGAATCGAGCTGTCACGATTATGCCGCGTTCGGGGCAGAACCCCGAACCCCGAACCCCGAACCTCGAACGGGGAACCTGAACCATGCACACGAACGAGGAACCAGGAACTCGGAACCTGGAACTGCAGTGTCATTTCACAAACGGATATTCCGACAGCTTTGATGCCCCGTTCCGGCTGCCTCGCTGCAGCAGGCGTCGCAGGTCGCCGATGTTCGACGACTTCTCGAGCGTCATCACCGCCTCGATGAGACGCATCGTTTGCGCCTCCCCCAGGACGGGCAACATCAGGTCGCGGCTCTTCGCCATGAGTTGCTCGCGCGACATTGGATTGGCGGCGGTGCCGAGGACGGGTCCGACAGTGTCCTGCGTCAGCTGAGTGCCATCCGCCATCGTGATCTGGATGAGCGGCACACTGGGCGCGCCTGCCGCCCCGCGCCCGCCCGGTGCGCCCGGCACCAGGCGGACCTTGCCCTTGAGCCGCACCACGGCAGGATCCTTCATGCGCACCTTGTCGTGAATCGATCGAAACGTCAGCGTCTTGTCAATCAGCATCACCGACAACGCATGCTGCACGTTGATGTCGGACGGGCCGCTGTTATCGGTGATCGAGCCGGGCTGGTAGCGGACAGCAACCTCCTTGATCATCTCGGGATCGATACGCTGCTTGGCGAGTAAGGCCTCGATCGCGTCGAGGGGGGCGTGAATCGGCTGACCAACAGTCCAGCGCTTGATGTTCGCGCGCGTAATCTCGTACCGCATCCCGAGCCCGTCCACCAGGCGGTCGGGCTCTCCCTTCGGTGCATTGGCGACGATGAAGTTGTCCGGGCCACTCATGATGTCGTTTACGGCATTCCAACCCGCGTGAACCAGGAGGACGGCTGTCACTCCGCTTCGCGCGCCCATCCCGCCGAAGATGAACCCCTTCTCGATGTGATCGGGATCGCGCGGAAACGATTCGATACCGGAGCTCTGCTGCGCGGCGTACGACAACGTCCATCGCATTTGCTCGGGCGTGAACCCGGCGATTGCCGCTCCGGCCGCGGCGGAGCCGAACACAGCTCCGATGCCGTACGAGAGTTTATGGCTGTTCGGGATGCCCGACTGGATCGCTGCGAGCACGCGCGTGCCGACGTCGTATCCGAGGACGACGGCGCGTAGAAAATGAGCCCCGCTCGCCTTGAACTGTTCGCCGAGCGCAAGGGCCGCAGGGACGACGTTACAGCCCGGATGCCACGGACCGGGAGCCAGCGTATCGTCGGTTTCATCGGCGTGGCCCATGGTGCCGTTGACCAGCGCAGCCTCGATGGGACCGCAGAGCGTCGTGTCGCCGATGATGGTGGCGACCGGTTTACCGCCATACGCACGCGCAAACCGGATGGCGGCGCGCCCTGGTTCCAGCTCGCTTCCGGAAACGATCGCCGCGAAAGTGTCGAGGACGTGGCGCTTTGCTCGCTCCATCACGTCTTCTGGCACCTGGCGTTCCCGCGCCTCGCTCATATACGTGC
>JBKPNV010000224.1:0-5123 GCA_046732795.1 Acidobacteriota bacterium | reverse complement strand
GACGCCATACACGACGCCCTGCCCGGACGTGTAGTTGACGACGCGTTTCCCGCAAACCGAGTGCGCGATGGCCCCGCCTTGCGCAGCATGCTCCCCTTCGGCCTCGATGGCGATCGTGTTGCGCCCGAAGGCGTTGAGTCTGCCCTCGGCGAAGGCCTGCTGGTAGAGCTCCCCTCCTTCGGTCGAAGGGGTAATGGGGTAGAAAACGCCGGCGTCCGCGATACGGGTTTCCGTGTGGTAGGAGACGAGCTGGTTGCCGTTGGCGGTGATACGAACGCCGGGGTAACGAGGCCTAGAGTTCATCACACGACCTCCCGGGATCGAACCGACGGATTGTGGGCGGACCTGAGCTAAGGATCAAAATTCTAGATCAAAAGAATTCTGGACGCTCGGGGTGCTGCCGTGCTATGAAACCGCCTCGCGAGTCCGCGTCCATTCCAGGTTGAAAGGGGGCGGTCGTGGCTTTACTTCCCTGTCTCGCCGAGGTCCTGAAACGGGAACGAGTGCCGTATCTCACGCTCAGGCATCCAGCAGCCTTCACGGCGCCGGAGCTGTCTGCCGTCGCGCACATTCCGGGGCGGCGCTCAGCCAAGGTCGTGATCTGCATCGCCGACAATCAGCCGGTGCAGGCGGTCTTGCCGGCGCACTACACCGTGGATTTCGCCGCGCTGCAGAAGCTGGTTGGGAGCGAGTCATTGCGCCTGGCGCAGGAGCACGAGATCGCCGCGCTGTACCCGCAGTTCGAGGTGGGCGCGATGCCTCCGTTCGGCACGATGCACGGCCACCGCGTGTACGTTGAACGGTGTTTCGAAGGAGAGCCGGAGCTGGTCTTCAACGCCGGCACGCACACCGACTCGCTCTGCATGCACTTCAGCGACTTCGTTGACATCGTCCGTCCAATCGTCGGTACGTTCGGTGTGGCACCTCGTAAGCGCCGCGGCGTGACGTTTCAACGGGAGTAATTTCGCCGACGCATCTTCATCGCGTTTGATTAGTGGATCCTGGAGGACTTCTATGCGCGTCGTCAGGCGGCTCGGGTTCGCGATATGTCTGCTTCTCGTGGGCGCAACGACCGGCTGGGCACAGGACAGTGTCATTACCGGTCGCATCACTGATCCGTCAGGTGCGACGTTGCCTGGCGTTGACGTATCTCTGACGAGCCCTGCGCTGCAGGGAGGCAGATCGACGGTGAGTGACGAGCAGGGCACTTACCGATTCGCGCTGCTCCCCATCGGTGTGTACACCGTCAGGTTCCAGCTGCAAGGGTTCGGAACCGTTGTTCGAGAAGGCGTCACGCTGACTCCGGGGTTCACCTCCTCTCTCAACATCGTGCTGGAAGTCGCGACGGTGGCCGAAACCGTCACCGTGGTGGGGGAATCGCCAATCATCGACGTCACCAACGCCGTGGTCGCCACGAATTTTTCGAAGGAGCTGACTGCAGTACTGCCGACCGGCCACGACGTGTTCTCGGCGCTGGCGATCACGCCAGGTGTGCAGGTGACAGCGCCTGACGTCGGCGGCAGTCGTGCCGGTTCTCGCGCGCAGTTCCGCGTGTTCGGCAGTACGTCGCAGTGGAATGTCATCGAGGGCGCGATTATGGCGTCGCTGCAATACGAGGACCCCGACGTTTATGAGGAGGTCCAGGTGGCGGGCGCGAGCAAGGGCGCCGATGCGCCTGTGGGAGGCTCGTTCAACAACTTCATCGTCAAGAGCGGTGGCAACGATATTCACGGTCTGTTCTTCTACGACCGCGAGCCTCTGGATCTCCAGAGTTCCAATCTCACGCCCGAGCTCGAGGCGCAGGGAGTTACCAACACCAGTTCGGTCGCTCGCTACCAGTCGGTCCACGCCGATGTCGGCGGCCCGTTCCTGCGCGACAAATTCTGGTGGTTTTACGCTTTCCGCAACCTGAACTCCGATAATTGGACGCCGGGCTACTACAACACCGAGACCGGCCAACCCGAGCCCGTGTACCTGACGCTGCGGAATCACGCGACGAAGCTGAATTACCGTCTCAACTCCAATCACACGATCTCGTATTCGGCGCAGTACAACAGCAAGTCACTGCCGAACTCCGGTGCGTCAGCGTTCCAGGATTCCGCGTCGACCTCACTCACCGACTTTCCCTACTGGATCCAAGGCGTGACCACGACCTCGATTCTGAGCAACCGATCCACGCTCGAGGTGAAGTGGGGGGAGTTCGGCTGGAAATGGTGGACCAGGCCCGGCGCAGACGAGATCTCGCGCATGGATCTCGATACGCAGCTCATTCGAGGTGGCCGTAATGCTCCGTTCATCGACCGCAGCCACCACATGAACATCTCCGGCGTGTACTCGCTGCTCACCTCCGGTGGGAGACGCGGTGACCACAACATCCGTGTCGGTTACGGATACCTGTATGAAGGGGCGCCCTACGAATTCATTGCGCCGAAGGATAGCGTCCGTACTTTCTACCGCGGCGGTTTCCTGGTGCCTGCGGAAATCGAAACCTACGACACGCCGTTCTCGTTCGAGAACGACGTGACGCACCAGTGGGCGTTCATCAACGATACGTGGACGTTCGGCCGGTTTTCCTTCAACGGCGGCGTCCGGCTCGATTCGTTCAAGCCCTACTACGATGAGCAGGGCAAGGACGGCTCGGGGCCGTACCAGGATGTGGTGACCTATCCCGGCTTCGAGTTTCACAGGCTGAACGGCTTCGTGCCTCGCATCTCCGGGGTCTACGACCTCTTCGGCACGGGTAAAACGGCGATCAAGCTCGCCTACGGGCGCTACTCGTATAACGCCGGCACGATGACCAACGCCAACTCGATGATGGCGGGATTCGTGAACCCGATGGCGCGCACGGTCAAACGATACCGGTGGGATGGAACACTGCCGTACGTGCCGAACCCCGCCAATCTCCTCTCGACGCAGGGCGGCGCGAATCGCGCTCTGGATCCCAATCTCGAGTTGCCATACACCGACGAGTTCGTCGCCGGCCTCGATCAGCAATTGATGTCGGCCACCACCCTGCGTTTCAACTACGTGCGCAAGCTCGAGCGCAATCGAATGAAGCTCCAGAACACTGCAATACCATTCGAGGCCTACAACATTCCAGTGGCGTTCACCGATCGTGGCCGCGACATCACTTCAACGGCTGATGACCGCGTGCTCACGCTCTATAGCCTGGACCGGGCGTACCTCGGGAAACGAGCCGACGTCCTCATGAACGATCCGCAGTTCACTGCCGACTACGAGACGTACAACATGGAGATCGTCAAGCGTCTCTCCGGCAAGTCGCAGGTGCTGACCGGGTTCGATATCAGCCACTACGACACATGGGGTTTCGCATCGGCGATCTCACAGGACATCGCCACCGACACGAGCAACTTCGGCGTGCCGCAGGATCCGAACCGGCTGACCTACAACAACAGGCAGGATTACTGGCATTGGCAGTACAAGTTCCTCGGGAGCTATGAGCTGCCATGGAGCATCATGTCCTCGGCGTCCCTCCGGCTGACGAAGGGCGAGCCCTATGGACGGACGCTGAACACGACCGGCCTTACGCAGGGGACCGTCAACCTGACAGTCGAGCCGATCGGCACGTTCTTCTATGACACGGTGCGCCTCCTCGACCTGCGATTCTCCAAGGGTATCGTGCTGTCAGGCACCAAGCTCGAGGGCCTGCTCGACATTTTCAATGTCACCAACTCGCCGGCCGTACTCAGCGTCAACACGCAAACGGGCGCGAGCTTCGGCAACGTGCTGACGACCGTCAACCCGAGGATTGTGCGGCTTGGAGTGCGGTGGAGTTTTTAAGACACGTGCGGTACGACGGGGCGAAGGTGCGAGGTGCGAAGGTCTGGTCCAGGGTGCGAAGGTTGCAAGGGTAAGTATCCGACGTGATCACCGCCCACTTCTCGCCCGCGCCAACCCCTCGCGCGCTGGTATCGAGTTCGGATCGAGCGATAGCGCTTCCGCAAACAGGTCGGCCGCAACGGGTCTCCGGCCGGCATTCAATTCCAACTGTGCAAGGTTGATGTAGGTGACGACGTCACGCGGGTCGAGCCGGAGGCTGATACGAAATGCGTCTCGACCGGCAGCGATGTCACCTGCCGTCGCCTGAATCGCGCCGAGCAGGTTATAGGCGTCGGCGTAATTCGCGTCCAAATCGATCGCGCGACGCACCAGCGGCAGCGCCGTGGCGACATCCCCCTGCAGGAAGCTCTCGCTGGCGGCGAAGTACCAACTCGCAGCACGCCCGGCAAACTCGCGGCGAAGCACCTCTACCACCGGATGGAGACGAACGACGTCGCCAGCATCGGCATAGAGGGATGCCAGTTCCTCCCATGCCGTTGGGTCCATCGGCGCCAGAGTCGTGGCCTCGGTCGCCGTCGCCGTGGCTTCGTCGAAGCGGCCGCGCATCCCGAGGAGCCTGGCAAGAGCCACCCGCGCGGCTGGCTCTGACGCTCGACCACGAACTATCTCCCGCAACCGACGCTCGGCTTCCTCCTGCTGATGCGAGGCGGCGGCAGCACGCACGAGACCGTCCAGCGCGAGCTGGTCTCCCGGGGTCATCTCGAGCGCGGTCGCGTAGGCACGATATGCGGACTCGACGTCCTCGGCGTTCATGAGCATGGTCCCGCGATCCCGCCACTGCGAGGCGCTTGCGGTGGAGTAGGCGTGGGAAAGAATCGGTGGCCTCCGCGCGCTGTCGAGAAGTGCGCGAATCGCCGTGGCGTGATTGGTCGCGACGCCGCTGAAGATGGCGAAGGGGCCGGAGAACTCGAGCGCCATCCGATCGTCGTGCTGGACCGCCGCTCCTTCACCGTATCGCGATAACTCGCCGGGTCCACCGGCAAACAGTGAGAGAAGCGCGAACGGTTCCCGTATGCCTATCGAGCCAAGATCGTCTGCCACGCCTGGCCGCCGCCATGCGGTCGAGATATTTTCCAGGCGCGGCTCGATCGCGTCGGTCGACCCGACCAGCAGCAAATCGCCTTCTCCGACGAGCCACATTGTCGCGTCGGGAAACACGGCGTGAAACGTTGCGACGATCGAGCGGAGATCGGGCTCGCTCACGTCGTACGTGTGAGCCCACTGACAGAAGATGCCGCCGGATGCGAGCCGTCCACGAACGG
>JBKPNV010000223.1:0-6399 GCA_046732795.1 Acidobacteriota bacterium | reverse complement strand
TCCGCGATGAGTCGCCGGACGTCAGTGGGACTGCGAGGCCGGCCCCGACGTCGGGACTTCAGTCGCCAGAAGAGGCGAAAGAGGTCTCGGTGCCACCGCACGAGCGTCTCGGGCCGCACTATCGTCAAGAGCTCACGCCATTCAACGAACTGCGACAGGAGGACGAGTGCGATTCGCGAGGCGTTGTCCGTGCGGCGCGGTCGGCTTACGTTCGATGTAACACGCCAGCTGCTTCCTGAGGAACAGATTCTCGGTCGCCAGTTGCGTTCGGGACCGCAACATGAGGCGGAGCAGGCGCAACAGGTCAGCGAGGAGGGCGAGCGCCATTACGAGCGCGTGTGGCGATGATACTGCGGCAGTTGCGATCGCGTCGTTTGTCCGTAAAACAGGCGCCGCGAATTGTTTTTGCGGAGCACAGCGCGTTTGAGCTATTCAACGCTCAGGGCTTCCACTGGATCCACAGATGCCGCACGCCGCGCAGGCACGTAGCTGGCAAGCACAGTCGCGATCACCAGAATCAACGGCACCGTGACGTAGGTGACAGGATCGAGCGGCGTGATCCCGTACAACAGCTTCGACATGAGCCGCGTCAGTGCCGCCGCTGCGCCGAGTCCCACCACGACACCGATCCCGGCCAGCGCGAGTCCGTGGCGTACGAACATTCGCTGCAACTCGCCCTGTTGAGCGCCGAGTGCCGCGCGAATGCCGATCTCGCGCCGTCGCTGCGAGACCACGTAGGCGATGACGCCATAGATGCCGACCACGCCCAGAAGCAGAGCCATCGACGCGGCGATCGCCAGCATCACCAGCGTGAAGGACGTGCGTGCGAGCGACTGGTCGTAGACCTCGCGCATCGTGCGTGGCGACGCGGGCAATGAGGGATTCACCGACCAGACGGCCTGCTGTATCTGGTTCAGAAAGCCTGGCGTACTCGTGCGGTCGCTGCGGACGACGAAGGTCACGCCGCGGATGGCATTCGGTTGCCCGGTGCTCGCATTCAAGGACGCCGACATGGTGGGCCAGTAGACGGTCGGCGGCGTTTGTTCGTAGACGCCGTCCTCTCGGACGTCCTGAACGACGCCGATGACTTCATGCCACGGCATCTCGGGCAGATGGCGGATGTATTTACCTACAGCGGCTGACGGTGTGCCCCAAAGCTCGCGGGCAAGATTCTCAGACACCACGACGACCGGGCTGAGGTCGTAAACCTCGGTCCACGCGATTTCGCGGCCTGCAATCAACCTGGTGCCCGCGGTGCGGAAGAATCCAGGCGACGCGTATTTGAACAATCGCACTGGCCCGCTGTCCGACGTCTGACCCACCTGGTCTTGTGCGCGGATGCTGCCAAAGTTCACGACGCCCAGGTTCGGGCCGAATCCCTCCATGGGCATCGCGCTGCCAAACGCCGCCGAGGTCACGCCCGGGATCGACGCGAGTTTGTCCTGAATGGCGTGCTGCATGCGCGTCACGCGCTCAGGATCGGTCCCCGCCGTCTGGGAGAAAAACATGCGCAGGAGCTGGAGGTGCTCGGCTTGTGTGAATCCGGGATCCACGTGTCGTATGGCTTGAAACGTGCGAATCATCAAGCCGGCGGTCACCAGGAGCACCAGGGCAATCGCGACCTGTACGACCACCAGCGCGCTGCGGACGCGGTGCCGCTGCCGGCTCACGCTCGTCGTCCGGCCGAGAGTCCCCAGCGTGGCCGCCATTCGCGGCGCCGTGTACTTCAGCGCCGGGATCAATCCGAACATCACGCTCGAGACCAGCGACAGCACGGCCGCGAATCCCAGCGTTCGCGCATCGACTGAGATTTCATTCAGCCGGGGAAGATTCGCAGGGCCGATGGCCAGCAGTAAGCGCACCCCGGCGTGCGCCAGTCCTGCTCCGAGCGCGCCGCCGAGGAGGCCGAGCAGCACGCTTTCGACCAGAAGGCCCCGAATGATCCGCGCGCGGCCCGCGCCAAGCGTCGCACGCACCGCCAACTCCTTCTGCCGCACTTCTGCTCGCACCAGCAGCAGATTCGTGACGTTCGCGGAGGCGATGAGCATCACGAGCCCGATGGTGGCCATCACCACCCACAGCACGTCCGTCACGCCCCCGATCACTTCGGCTTTGAGCGGACGAAGGTCGGGTCTGATGTTCCAGGTCTCGTAGATGCGTGGAGTCGTGCCAGGCCCGTCGGACCACGACTGCATCCAGACGGGAATCAGGCTCGCGAGATCCGCATTCGCCTGAGCAATCGTCACGCCGGGACGAAGCCGGGCGACGCCCAGGTATTTGAAGTCTGCCAGTGTGAAGCGGGACTCATCGAACGCCAGCGGAAAAATCAGCTCCGTGTCGGCGTTGACGACTCTGAATTCTCTCGGCATCACGCCGACGATCGTCTTCGGGAGCCCATCCACCATGAGGGTGCGCCCGACGACCGACTGCTGTCCTGCGAAACGGCGCTGCCAGTAGCCGTAGCTGAGCATCACCGTCGTGTATTGGCGCAAGGGGGTTGGAGGTGGCCGCCTGGCACCCAGATGATCGCCGGCCAAAAACCAGCGACCGGCCGCGGGCGGTACGTTGAAGGTCTGGAGCAGGCCGTCGCTGATTCCGATGGCGCGCACCTCTTCCGGTTCACCCACGTCCGTCACCGTCCCTCGTGTCGCCACCCACACGCCGAGCGATTGAAAGACGCGGTTCCGGTCGGCGTAGGTGCGATACATCGACGGAGAGAGTCTCAGGCCGTCCGCCAATCCCGGAGCGCCGGGTGCGCTCAGCTTCAGCGCCACCAGTTCATCGGCCTTCGGATACGCCAGCGGCCTCAGCAAGACGCTGTTGAGGACGCTGAACACCGTAGTGTTCGCGCCGATACCGATCGCCAGCGTTGACACGACGACCACCGTGAACGTGGCGTTGCGACGCATGGCGCGAGCCGCGTGTCGCACGTCCTGGCGGATCGCGTCGACAACCGGTATCCGGAGTTGATCGCGATAGGCGTCTTGAATCTGCGTGACGCCACCCATCGCCCGCCGCGCGGCGGCGCGGGCCTCGTCGGGCGCAACTCCTTTCGCGCGAAACTCGGCCTCGAGGGCGTCGAGGTGGTAGGCCAGCTGCGCCTCCAAGTCTGCGTCGAGCCGTCGGCGACGAAACACATCGATGACGCGTCCCCAGATCATGGTTCGCCTGCCTGCTTGGCGAGAAACTTGGCCATCAAGGCCACGGTGAGCTCCCAGCTCGCCGTCTCCTCGCGAATCTGTCTGCGTCCACGCATCGTGAGCTCGTAGAACTTCGCTTTCCGGTTGTTCTCCGAAACCCCCCAGCGAGACTTGATCCATCGTCGCTGTTCGAGTCGCAGCAGCGCGGGATAGAGCGTTCCTTGATTCAGATCGAGCAGGCCTTCCGAGACCTGCAGGATCCGCTTGGCCAGTCCGAACCCATGTTGCGGGCCCATCGCGTCGAGCGTCCGCAACACCATGAGATCGAGCGTGCCTTGCAGGACTTCTGTTGACATTCTAGATGAATGTGCCATGATCTCATTTAGAATGTCAACAGGAGGCTCGAATCGAGATGCGCACTGGCACCCTCGCGCTCATCGGACTAGTCATGCAGATCGCGACGTCGGCACCGCCACCACCGCTCCTTCGATACTGCGCTCGGATCGCCGATTATCTGCGGCGCTTTCACCTGAACGTGCAACAGAGACGCGAACACTAACGGAGGGCGGGGGTGACATGGACGCCGCGGCGTTTCCGTGATGCCTGCTTCTTGGATCATCTCGGCTGACGCCATCGACGATAGATGCTGCCACCGTGCTCGTCGGCGTCAAGCGGTGCGTTCGCTTCGCTCATCGGGTGTGCCGCCCTTGACGGCCTCCTGCGCGCGGTGAGCCTTGACAACTATCGATGGCGTCGAGGAGCGATGGTGAGATAGGTGAAGGCGGCGAGCAGAGTCACTGTTGCCACGAGATCCGTGGCTCACCAGTACGCGAGCTCTCGAGGCATCTGGGCTCCTGTTTTTGCGTCGCGTGGGTGCCCGAGGCCTACGCGCTCTCAGTTGACGACTCGCCTCGCTGGGGCGCAGGCGGTTTCACATTACTTCCGAACTTACGTTTGCCGTCCGCCAGATCCGGGAGGTCGGTGGGACGATTGATACCGACGACATCTCAGGCCGTTACGATCGCGAACCGTTACCAGCACCGGTTTGCTCCAATGCGGAAACGCCGGCACATGTGTCGCAATCGTCGCAACGGCGTAGCGGGCGCCGACGGCATCAGGCAGTCCCCAAACGTCAGCCGCAATCGTCGCGTGTGGTTCAACGGTGGAGCGAGTTGCCTGATCCGCGCCGACGGTTCCGACGTTGCTATCGAACGGTGCCCACCGAACCTCGTATTCCGGCGTCTCTTGCACGAGGGCGCAGACGCACCGCGGCGTTGTCAAATCTCAGCTCGGGCGCTCCGCCCTTCCGAATCTCGAATCGGTCCAGCGGGTTCGTTCTGGTGATGCCCCACCGCACAGTCTTGTCGCGGCGCTTGATGATGACGTCAGCGAGGTAACGCGTCGCTGCTGAATTCGTCAGCCGCGCTTCTTCGACGACGCCTCGAATCATGGCGTCGGAGTACTTCGACACGATGCTTACCGCCCAGAAAGCATCCGCCGCATCCATCTGCTTGAACGCGGGGTTGGTGTACTCGGTCTTCCATGTGGCTGGATCGAACACATCCGATTCGACGTTGCCAATCGACGCGTCGTGATGCCATTCGATGGACATCCAGTTGCGTCGGTAGAAGCCGAGCCCAATCAGACCCCGTCCGATCTTGCCCGGCTCGACGAGGTACTCATAGCCGCCCCGCGGCTGCTGTGCCGAAGTGCTGCCGCTGCCCAGGTTCGATCCAAAGTCCTGCAGGTAGTGACGGATGTAGTGACGCCCATCCTCTTCGACGTAGGTGTCGATGCTGTTGATCGAACGGGTATCGTCGTGGTTCAGCCATGCCGCAAACACACGCAGACCCCGCAGCTCTCGCCGGCGCTCATGCGGAAAGACGTCGTTGGGATCGTCCGAGCGGCGACTGTTGAACGTGAACTGACCGACGACCTTCCGCGGCACCCGCAGACTGGC
Source organism: Acidobacteriota bacterium (assembly GCA_046732795.1). Classification (GTDB taxonomy): domain Bacteria; phylum Acidobacteriota; class Vicinamibacteria; order Vicinamibacterales; family UBA2999; genus Gp6-AA40. The sequence goes on along the minus strand of JBKPNV010000223.1, from coordinate 1,299 downwards.
TAGTGCTCGTATCGACCCGTTTGTCCGCTTGGGAACGTTTCCCGCCAGCGATGAATGTCGGTCTGTTGGATGGGAACACGGTCACCAGCCGCGTTACGGATCCGTGCGCCTGGCGCGACGACGAGTTGCTCGGGACTGAAGTGCACGACGAAGTTCTGCGGCACGTGGTAGCCGATGCGTGGAAGAACTTGGTGGAGATCAGCTCCACAGAGGATGGCAGATCAGGATTCGAGGCCGGATCGAGCTTGATCAGGTAGGTGTCGCCACGCGCATCGAGAACGGTGAACTTCGGCGTGATGCCAGATTCTGGTCGTCCAGTGACCAGCCATTGCCCTGGCGCCGGACCAGTAACCTGATTCAGGCCACGGAACACATCGTCCATGCCGGCCTCGGCGGGGAAGTCACCTCCTCCGAGACGGATGCCCTTCCATCCTCCAAATATTTTGTCGAGCACGTTGTCCTCCGCAAAAACTATGCGGCGACGCGTTCCAGCACGTCGTGATGATGCAGGCCGCCGAGACGTGGCCGCGCAAGGACGCGATGAGCGGCTTGTAAGCGATGGCCGCTCAGAATCGTTTGGCATGTTCGGTCGTTCGGAAGACCAGGCCCCAACGCGGAATGTGGTCGTTCACTGTTGGAATGGGAAATCCAGTCGGCAAGAACCAACCGAAGATGCCGTTCGCTGAGCGGAATGATCCAATCGAGACACTCGCGCCGTGCTGTCCCGATGACGCGTTCGCAATGCGCGTTCGCTTGCGGCGCACGCACAGGCGTCTTCAACACCTGTAGCGACATCGACCGAAGGGCCTCGTCCACGGCTGGCGCGAAGATGCCATCGCGATCATGGACGAGGAAGCGATAGGTGCCATCCAGCGGCAGACCGTTCCGGAACTGCTGGATCGTCCATTCCGATCTGGGATGGTCGGTGGGATTCCAGTGCACGATCCGGCGTGTGCCGATGTCGAGAAGGACGAACACGTACAGCCGTCGAAAGGTGGCCGTCACTACGATGAAGAAGTCGCACGCGAGTACGGCGCCAGGATGGTTGTGGAGGAACACCGCCCACGATTCGGCCGATCGGCCAGCGCGGGGTTGAGGTCGTGGTGGCATGTAGCGTCGCACCGTACGCGGCGACACCGTGAGACCAAGCTTCACGCCGAAGCTCCGCCGCGATGCGCTCCTCACCCCATGTGCGGTTGTGCGTGGCCATTTCCGCGATGAGTCGCTGCACCTCAATCGGAATGCGGGGTCGCCCAGGTCGACGGGATTTCAGACGCCAGAAGAGGCGAAAGAGATCTC
>JBKPNV010000222.1:0-11319 GCA_046732795.1 Acidobacteriota bacterium | reverse complement strand
ATTCAACGGCACGATGCCGGTGATCGCTCCTGATCTGTGGCTGCCGATTGGCGCCGCCTCTCTCTTGACCGACGGGCAGAAACTTGGACCATCCAATCGCGTCGTGAACGACCGATCGGCACAGACGCTCCTCCTGGCCGGAACACTGAAGAGGGGAACATCGGCTGCGGCCGCTGAGTCGCGCCTGGCTGCGATTGCCGCTTCGCTCGAAGCTGCCTACCCGCAGTACAACGGCAATCAGCGGCTCGTCGTGCACGCGAGATCGCGTGTGGCGATGGGCCCACAGCCACGCAGCGACGCGGGTCCTGCCGCAGGCGCCGCCGTGTTGATGTCGGTTGCCGGCCTGGTGCTGCTGGTCGCGTGCCTCAATCTTGCGAACATCCTGATGGCGCGCGGCGCGGCGCGTCGGCAGGAGATCGCAATCCGCCTGGCTGTCGGAGGAGGTCCCGCCCGGATCGTGCGTCAGTTGCTCATCGAGGGCTTGTTGCTGTCGACGATGGGTGGATTAGCCGCGCTCCTTGCGGCATGGTGGGCTGCAAGCCGAGTGATGACCGCGCTGACAGAAGTGCTGCCGATGCGGATTTTCATCGATGTCTCGCCTGACGGCCGCGCGATCGCGGCGGTTGCGCTGGCATCGATTCTCAGCGCGTTGCTCTTCGCCCTCGGTCCGGCATGGCGGTTGTCGAAGACCAACCTCTCGACGACATTGAAGTTGGCGGCGCCGGTTGGAGCCACTCGACCGCAACGAGTAAGTATGCCGGGTGTCCTGGTCAGCGCCCAGGTCGCGTTATCCGTCGCGCTGCTGATTTCGGCTGGGGTCTTTCTCCGCGCGAGCGTCATGGCGGCATCGGCTGATCCCGGTTTTCCGCTCGAAGGCGGTTTGATCGCCGAAATCGATACGCGGATGGCTGGACTGGACGAGACGCAGGCTCGTGCGACGTACGCAACTATCCTGGATCGGCTGCGCACGCTGCGAAACGTCAACTCGGCCAGCGTCGCCTCTATCGTGCCCTTCGGGCTATCGCAGTTCGGCAGACAGGTCACCCACGGCAGCGCGAGGACCTCGTCGACGTTTGTCGTGATTGGCTCTGACTACTTCCGGACGCTCGGGCTGCCTGTAATCTCAGGGCGTGAATTCACAACCGCCGAGGAACAAGATGCAGCCGCCGAGCCGATAGCGATCGTCGATCAGATCCTGGCGCAGCGGTTGTTCGCCGAAGAGAATCCAATAGGTCAATCTGTGCGGCTGTCGGCTCGCGATCAACCCGACGAGCTCGTGCGCATCGTCGGTCTGGTCGGTGCCGTGCGAGACGATGTACTGCAGCCGCCAGATGCCCATGTTTACGTACCATTCGGCCGTCATTTCGGCGGTGAGATGACCTTGCACGTCAAAACGGGCCCCGGGGCCGAAGCGGCGATGCTCGAACCTGTCAAGGCCGCCATACAGAGCGTCGACTCGCGCTTACCGGTTCTCTCCCTCAAGACCATGACCGCGCACCGGGACGGCACGCCGTCTTTGTGGGGCGTCACGTTCATCGCACGGCTCTTCGTCGCGTTCGGCATCATTGCGGCATTGCTGGCGACCGCGGGCGTCTACGGTCTTCGCGCATATCTGGTGACACAACGCAAGCGGGAGATCGGTATTCGAATCGCGCTGGGGGCCACTCCGGCTGGGGTCATCGGGCAGCTCCTGAAAGAAGGAGCCTGGAATGCGGCAACCGGCTTGATCGCCGGCGCCGTGTTCGCTGTCGGTCTGATCCAGGTTCTGCGACAGACGGGGATGCTGTACGACGTTCGCGCAATCGATCCGGTGGTATTCACCGTGGCTCCGTTCATGCTGGCTGCGGCGACGGCGATTGCGTCATACGTTCCAGCCCGCCGCGCGCTGCATGGCAACGCGACCGTCGCGTTGAGGGCAGAATAGCGATTGAGGTTGAACCGGATAGCGGTGCTAAGATCCGAGACAGGTGGCGCTTATGCTCAGGTCTCGCACGATTCCGGCGTCCCTTTTGTGCCTCGTCCTGCTGTGCACGGCTGTTCAGTCAGGATCGGCCCAGCAGGACACAAATCGGCCCTCAAATCAGGAGCCTCAGGCGCAGTCCCCTCGAGATCAGGGCCAGAACCAGCCAGGTCAGGCGCCGGATCAGCCGCAGCAGCCCCCGGTCTTTCGTGGCGGTATCAACTTCGTACGCGTCGATGTCATCGTCGACGACAAGAAGGAACAGCCGGTCACGAACCTTACACAGGCTGACTTCGAAGTCCTCGAGGACGGCAAGCCGGTTTCGGTCGAGCAGTTCCAGCTCGTAAAGGTCGACGGGAACCCGCGGCCGGGCGCGCCGCCCCCATCGGAGATACGGACGCGCAATGACGAGGAGCTGATTGCCAACCGCGACGACATCCGCGTCTTCGTATTCTTCTTTGACGATTACCACGTACGTCGCGCGAATTCGATGACCGTCCGCGATCCACTGACGCGGTTCGTCCAGAATCAGCTGCGCCCGAACGACATCGTCGCAATCATGTATCCGCTGTCGCCCGTCTCGGATCTCTCGTTTACCCGCAACCATAACCTCGTGATCGGCGCGATCAACAACTTTGCCGGGCGCAAGTTCGACTACACGCCGGTGAACCAGTTCGAGCAGAACTATGCTCGCTATTCAACCGATCAAGTCGAGAAAATCCGGAACGACGTCGTCATGGGTGCCCTGCGAGGACTGTCGGTCCGCCTGGGCTCGCTGCGTGAGGGACGGAAGTCGGTCATCTTCGTGAGCGAAGGGTTTACGGCGATGCTGCCGCCACAGATGCGGCGGCAGGATGCGTCAGCGCCCGCAGATCCGATTCAATCGGCGATCGCGGCGGGACAACAGGACAGCAATCGGGAGATCACAGCGGAGTGGTTTGGCCAGAGCGACGTTTACATGCGTATGAGGGAAGTGACCGATCTGGCCAATCGAAACAACACGTCCTTCTATTCTCTCGATCCCAGGGGACTGGCGCCGTTCGAGTACGGGTTCGACGACTTGCCGAGTGGTCCGCCGCCAAGCTTCGCCACCGACTCGCGCGCGCTCCGTATGACGCAGGACACGCTGCGTTCGCTCTCGGAAGAGACCGACGGCAAGGCAATCGTCAATCGGAACACGCTCGAGCAGGGGCTCACGGCGGTCGTTCGCGATGCGAGTTACTACTACCTGCTTGGCTACAACAGCTCGGCGGCCAACGATGGCAAGTTCCACCAGATCAAGGTGAGCGTGAAGCGTCGTGACCTCAACGTGCGGGCGCGACGAGGGTTCTGGGCTATTACTCCCGACGACGCAGTCAAGGCGTCGACGCCGACGCCGGAGGTGGCCAAGCCCGTGCAGACCGCGCTGGCGTCGATCGCGACGTCCGTCCAGGCAGGTAAGTACGTCCGTACGTGGCTGGGCACCGAACGCGGTGAAAGTGGGAACACGCGCGTCACGCTCGTGTGGGAGCCGCTGACGTTCCCGCCAGGCGATCGGCGCGAACCCGCCGGCCGCGTTTCGCTGCTTGCGGCGACTGGCGCAGGCAACGTCGTATTCCGTGGGCGCGCGCCCGAGCGTCCGGTCGTTCCGGCGCCGACAACCGGGTCGCTTGGAGCGGCGGGCGCAACCGTTCAGGCCGCGGCACCGGCGCCCCAGCGGCTGACATTCGATGCGCCGCCGGGCAAGGTCGAGTTGAGAATTACTGTCGAAGGCGCTACCGGGGGCACGCTCGATTCAGAGATTCGCGACATAGATGTCCCGGACTTCACGTCGCCACAGGTCGCAATGAGTACCCCGCGCCTCTATCGGGCGCGCACGCTGCCGGAGTTGCGGACGATCACCGCGGATGCCAACGCGGTGCCTGCCGCAGGTCGCGACTTTTCTCGAACCGAGCGAGTGTTGATCCGCTTCAGCGCGTACGCCCCGGGAACCGAGCACCCCGAGGCCACCGCGGTGCTGCTGAATCGCGGCGGGACGAAGATGTCCGACGTGCCCGTGACCGCGTCCACGGTGCCTGGCAGCACGCACGAAATCACACTGAGCCTGGCGACAGTCCCTGCGGGTGAATACCTCGTCGAGGTCACGGCGAAGTCGGCGGGCGGTGAGACCAAGACGTTGATTCCTTTTAGAGTGACTTCGTAGGTCAAGAGTCAAAGGTCAAAGGTCAAAATACGGCGAGGCGACCGTTCGCCTTGTGCGCTCACGCGTACATACCGCGCATTTTCGTGACCATACCGACGCGGTTGATCGCCACGATGTAGGCCGCGGTGCGCAGATCCACCTTGTACTTCAGCGATGTCTCCAGGACGTCATCGAATGCTTCGACCATCTTCTTCTCGAGGCGCATGTTGACCTCATCGAGCTCCCAGAAGTAGCCGTGACGATCCTGGACCCATTCGAAGTACGACGTGGTGACACCGCCGGAGTTGGCGAGGATGTCCGGGATCACGAACACGCCCCGCTCGTGGAGATGATTGTGAGCGTCGGGCGTCGTGGGGCCGTTGGCGCCTTCAGTCAGAATCTTGGCCTTGATGTTCGGCGCATTTTCCATCGTGATCTGGTTCTCCAGTGCCGCCGGGATCAACACGTCGACATCGAGACCCCACAGGCCCTCGTTATCGAGCGGATCGCCGTCCGGGAAGCCCTCGACGGTCTTGTGCTGCGCGACATGTTCGAGCAGCTTGGCGACGTCGAGCCCCGTCTGATTGATCACGCCGCCTTTCCAGTCGGTCACCGCAACGATCTTCGCGCCGATTCCGGCCAGCAGCTCGGCGGACACTGATCCGACATTGCCGAATCCTTGCACCGCGACAGTTGCACCGTTGATGCTCAACCCAAGGTGTTTGGCGGCTTCGCGCGTGACGATCATCACGCCCCGGCCAGTGGCCTCGCGCCGTCCGAGTGAGCCGCCCATCTCGATCGGTTTGCCAGTGACGACCGCGGTCTCTGTGTGACCGACGTGCATGCTGTATGTGTCCATTACCCAGGCCATCACTTGATCGTTGGTGTTGACGTCGGGCGCCGGAACATCCTTCTCGGGGCCGATGGCGTCCACAATCTCGGCGACGTAGCGACGAGTCAGCGCCTCGAGCTCGCGTGCCGACATGCGGGTGGGATCGCAGACGATGCCACCCTTGCCACCGCCAAAAGGTACGTGTGCGACCGCGCATTTCCACGTCATCCATGCTGCCAGCGCCGTCACCTCATCGAGCGAGACGTCGGGGTGATAGCGGATCCCGCCTTTCGCAGGCCCGAGCGTGATGTTGTATTGGACGCGGTAGCCTCTGAAGACCTCGATCTCTCCGTTGTCCATCAGCACCGGGCACGAGACGACGATCTGCCGCTTGGGATAGGTCAGGATGCGCCAGATCCCGGGGTCGAGCTTCAGGATGCGGGCCGCGCGATCGAATTCCCGCAGCATCGCGCCGAAAATAGGGCCGGTCTCGCTCATGAGGCGATTTTAGTCCGTGTGAAGGCCGCGAAAACCCGAACGATATAATCAGTTCGTGGAGCGCGACGTTCTCTACACGCCCAAGAGCATTGCCTCGCTCGATTACACGCGGGACCTCGGCGATCCCGGGGAATTTCCGTATACCCGCGGCATTCACGCGACAGGCTATCGCGGCAAGCTCTGGACGATGCGCCAGTTTGCCGGCTTCGGGACACCGGAGGAGACCAATCAGCGTTATCGGCGCCTGCTCGCCGCTGGCGGTACTGGGCTGAGTGTCGCGTTCGATCTTCCGACGCTGATGGGACGGGATCCCGATCACGAGCTGTCACGTGGCGAGGTTGGGAAGTGCGGCGTCAACGTCACGTCGCTTGCCGACATGGCGGCGTTGTTCGACGGCATCGACCTGGGTGCCGTGACGACATCGATGACCATCAACTCCCCGGCGCCGATGCTGCTGGCGATGTACCTCGTCGTGGCGGAGCAGCGTGGGACGGATTGGGGCAGGCTCTCGGGCACGATTCAGAACGACATCCTCAAGGAGTTCATCGCTCAGAAAGAGTTCATCTATCCGCCGCGGCCGTCGATGCGCCTTGTGACCGATGTCTTTGCGTTCTGCGCGGCGCACGTGCCGCGCTGGAATACGATCTCCGTCAGCGGTTATCACATCCGCGAAGCCGGCGCGACGGCGGCGCAGGAGCTCGCGTTTACCTTGCGCAACGGCATCGAGTACGTCGATCACGCGATTGCGGCCGGCCTCGACGTCGATACGTTTGCGCCTCGCATCTCCTTTTTCTTCAACTCTCACAGCGATTTCTTCGAGGAGATCGCCAAGTTCCGCGCGGCGCGGCGCATCTGGGCGCGCGTGATGCGCGAGCGATTCAAGGCGAAAAGTTCCCGCGCGTGGCAACTGCGCTTCCATGCGCAGACCGCCGGCGTATCGTTGACGGCGCAGCAGCCGTACAACAATGTCGTGCGGACTGCCGTGCAGGCGCTGGCCGCGATTTTGGGTGGCACTCAGTCGCTGCACACCAACGCGCTCGATGAGGCGCTCGCGCTGCCGACAGAAGCAGCGGCCACGCTCGCGCTCCGCACGCAGCAGATCATCGCGCACGAGACCGGCGTCGTCGACGTCGTCGATCCGCTGGGCGGCTCGTACTTCCTCGAGAAACTTACGCGCGACATCGAAGACGAAGCGATGGCGTACATCGACACGATCGACCGGATGGGTGGAATGATCGCCGCGATCGAACGTGGATATCCGCAGAAAGAAATCGCCGAGAGCGCCTATCAGTCGCAGCGCGCAGTCGAGTCGAAGGAGCAGGTGATCGTTGGCGTCAATGAATTCGTCAGCGCACAGCGCGAGGAGATCGGAACGCTCTACATCGACGAGACTGCCGGCGAACGGCAGCTGGCGCGTCTGGCCGAGACCCGCCGCCGGCGCGATCCTGTGCGCGTCGACGCGGCGATCGCACGCCTTCAGATCGGTGCGAAGGAGGAGGGGACGAATCTCATGCCGCTGCTGATCGAGGCCGTTCGCGCACACGCGACAGTCGCAGAGATGTGCGACGGACTGCGCGAGGTCTGGGGAGAGTACGTCGAGGATCCGATAATCTGAGTTTGCTATGAGTCAGAAAATCCGTGTGGTCATTGCCAAGCCGGGCCTGGACGGGCACGATCGCGGCGCCAAGGTGATTGCCCGGGCGCTTCGCGATGCCGGAATGGAAGTGATCTACACGGGTCTTCGCCAGACGCCGGAGCAGATCGTCTCCGCCGCTTTGCAGGAGGACGCCGACGTGATCGGGCTGTCCATTCTATCGGGCGCCCATATGCACATCTGCCCGCGGGTCGTCGAATTACTGCGGGAGAAGCGGATGACCGACGTCCTCGTAGTCGTCGGCGGCATCATTCCCGACGCCGACGTGCCAAAGTTGAACGAAATCGGGATTCAAGGCATCTTTCAGCCCGGCACGCCGATGCAGGAGATCGTAGACTTCATCGCACAGAACGCCAGGTCTGTGTCCTTGAGAGGCTCTCGTGACGCATAAGCTCCTGCTCGCCGATGACAGCGTGACGATTCAACGCGTCGTCGAGCTCACGTTCTCGGGCGAGGACGTGCAGGTCGTAACCGTCGGGGACGGCGAGCAAGCCATCGCGCGCATCCCAATCGAGCTGCCGGACATCGTCCTCGCTGATATCGGGATGCCAAAACGGAGCGGCTACGACGTCGCCGCCTTCGTCAAAGGACGATCGGATCTGTCTCACATCCCAGTGCTCCTGCTCGCCGGCGCCTTCGAGCCAGTGGACGAGAATCGCGCACAGCAAGTGCATAGTGACGGTGTTCTGGTGAAGCCGTTCGAACCGCAGCAGGTGATCGCGCGGGTTCGCGATCTCATCGAGAGCTCGCGGACGATGTCGCGGCGAAAGCCGGCGGCGATTCCCGATATCGTGGTCGTGGAACATCGCGGCCGGAAGAGCGAGACGGCGCTGCCCGCCCAGTCGGCGGTGACAGTACCGGAAGCAAAGGCGAGCGTTGCTGAATCGGCGCAGCGAAAGGCCGAGCCCAAGCTGGACGACTACTTCGATCGGCTCGATGCGGCGTTCGCCGGGCTTGGAACCGACGCGCACCATGGAACGACGCCGCAATCAGGTGGCGACGATGAGTTCGACGGCCGCGCGGTGCCGACGCTCGAAAGCTTGCTTGCGGTTTCCGCGAGTGCTTCGGACGATGCACCATCGATCGATTCCGTGATGCCGATTGAATTGAGCCAGTACAACGCGATGCTGTCGCAGGCACCGGTTGCGCGGGCGGCAACCGCACCCACAGAGACAGCGGAACCAGTCGGCGGTCGAAACCTCGTGGCCGACATGTTCGCGGCGCTGTTTGCGGCGGAGCAGGGCGAATCAGTGGCACCGGCGGCGCCGTTACGTGCCCCGGTCGGGGCGGCGACCGTCGTGATCAGCGACGGCCTGGTCGATGAGGTCACCCGCCGCGTGGTCGAGCGCCTCGCGCCCGAGGCGGCCAACGATCTCGTCGCGCAGATCGTGTCCGAAGTGGCCGAACGATTGATTCGCGAGGAAATCACACGAATCAAGGCGGCGGCCGCCGCCAGGCCGGCCCCCCGTACTTAGGGATTTTTGATCAGTGATTGATGATTCGTCGATGCTTGGGGATTGGAGATTGTTGATTGAGTCCCCGTTTCACTGGGCCACACGAAAATCGCCAATCAAGAATCGAAACGAGTCAACGATCACAAATCAATAATCATCAATGGATCAGCATCCGATTAATCTTCCCGAGAAACCTGCATTAGAGGGCCTCGAAGCCAAGTGGGCCGCGCGCTGGGAAGCCGACGGCACGTACCGCTTCGATCGTCATCACACCCGAGAAGAGATCTATTCGATCGATACGCCGCCTCCCACGGTCAGCGGGTCGTTGCACGTCGGTCACGTGTTTTCCTACACGCATACCGATCTGATTGCGCGTTTTCAGCGCATGCGTGGAAAGAACGTCTTCTACCCGATGGGGTGGGACGACAACGGCCTCCCGACGGAACGGCGGGTGCAGAACTATTACGGCGTGAGGTGCGACCCCTCGTTGCCGTACGATGCGACGTTCCAGCCGCCTGACAAGCCGCCCAAGCAGCCGATCTCGGTGTCGCGTCCCAATTTCATCGAGCTGTGCAACCGGCTCACCGCGGAAGATGAAAAGGCATTCGAGCACCTGTGGCGTCACCTGGGGCTCTCGGTCGACTGGTCGCGTACTTACGCCACGATCGACCGGCGCGCGCAGAAGACGTCGCAGGCAGCGTTTCTTCGCCTCCTCGCACGCGGCATCGCCTATCAGCTCGAGGCGCCGACGCTGTGGGACATCGATTTCCGCACGGCCGTGGCGCAGGCCGAGCTCGAGGATCGCGAACAGCCGGGAGCCTACCATCGCATCCGGTTCGCGCGTCCCGACGCGGGGAGCTTCGTCGAGATCGACACGACGCGACCCGAGTTGATTCCCGCGTGTGTCGCGCTCGTGGCGCATCCCGACGATGCCAGGTACCAGCCCTTGTTCGGCACCGAGGTCGTGACGCCTTTGTTCAAGGTACCGGTTCCAGTCAGAGCGCATGCGCTTGCCGATCCCGAGAAGGGCAGCGGCATCGCGATGATCTGCACGTTTGGTGATCTGACGGACGTCACCTGGTGGCGGGAGCTCAGGTTGCCCGTGCGCGCCGTGATTCAGCCGAACGGGACCTTCCGCCCGATCTCGTGGGGCGCGACGGGTTGGGAGTCGCGCGACGTTCCCGGCGCTCAGGCCGCCTACGATCAGCTCGCGAATCTTTCGGCGGCGAAGGCGCGAGCCCGCATTGTCGAGCTGCTCAGGGAAGCAGGCGATCTGCTCGGAGAGCCGCGCCCGATCACCCATCCCGTGAAGTTCTACGAGAAGGGTGATCGTCCGCTCGAAATCGTGACGAGCCGTCAGTGGTTCATCAAGACGATGGAGTCGCGGGAACAGTTGCTGGCTCGGGGTGTCGAGCTTCAGTGGCATCCGGAATACATGCGCCATCGCTACGAGAACTGGGTCAACGGTCTCGCCGGCGACTGGTGCATCAGCCGGCAGCGGTTCTTTGGCGTGCCGTTCCCGGTGTGGTACCCGATCGGCGCGGACGGACAGATCGATTACGCACGTCCGATCGTCCCCGACGAATCGCAGTTGCCGATGGATCCCTCGAGCGATACGCCTCCGGGATACTCCCCCGCTCAGCGCCATCAGCCCAACGGGTTTGCCGGGGATCCTGACGTCATGGACACCTGGGCGACGTCGTCGCTCACACCCCAGATTGCGGCGGACTGGCTAGGGGATCCCGATCTGTTCGCGCGCGTGTTCCCGATGGACCTGCGCCCGCAGGCGCACGACATCATTCGCACGTGGCTGTTCACGACCGTGCTTCGCTCGCAACTGGAGCACGGCACGCTGCCGTGGAGCCACACAGCGATCTCTGGATTCGTCACGGATCCCGATCGTAAGAAGATGTCGAAGTCCAAGGGGAACGTCATCACGCCGATGGAATTCCTCACGGAGTATGGCTCCGACGGCGTGCGCTACTGGGCGGCAAACGTGCGCCCCGGTGGCGATGGCATCTTCGATGTCGGCGAGATCAAGGTCGGGCGGCGCCTCGCGATCAAGATGCTGAATGCGGCCAAGTTTGCACTGATGCAGGCGGAGCCGCGCGGACGGATCACCGAGCCACTCGATCGTGGCATGCTGTCCAGTCTCTCGGCCTTGGCGAAGGAATCGACGGAGCAGTTCGAAGCGTACGACTACTCCAAGGTGCTCGAACAATCCGAGCGCTTCTTCTGGTCGTTCTGCGACGATTACCTCGAGCTCGTTAAAGGGCGCCGCTACGGTGACTTTACGCCCGAAGGCGCGGCATCGGCGAACAGCGCGATGCTCGTGGCACTGTCAACCCTCCTGCGATTGTTCGCACCGTTTCTGCCATTCGTAACCGATGAAGTGTGGTCGTGGTGGCAGCAGGGTTCGGTGCACAATGCCACGTGGCCGACGCCGCAGGAGGTAGTCGAGCCGATTGGCGGTCACGACGCGAGGGCTGTGCAGGTGTTCGAGGAGACACGTGCTGCGCTTGGAGAGATTCGCCGGATCAAGGCGCTCGAGAAGCGGCCGGTGAAGGCGGTGATCGAGCGAGCCGTTCTGCCGAAGCGTTTCGAGTCCCTGACGCCTGCCTCGCAGGATTTCCGGGCGGCTACGCACATCAGGGACCTGGGATTCGGAGAGGTAGAGCAGCCGCAGCTCACGTTCGCGACCGCCGAACCCGTGCCGGAACCACGAGTGTGAGCCTGACGTTCGAACCGCTTGCGATCGAC
>JBKPNV010000221.1:0-5044 GCA_046732795.1 Acidobacteriota bacterium | reverse complement strand
TCGTGTTCTTCGTGGCCACCTCCGTGCGCCTCGTGTTCTTCGTGGCCAATCCCTCGTGTGCGTCGTGTTCTTCGTGGCCAACCCCTCGTGTGCGTCGTGTTCTTCGTGGCCACCTCCGTGCGCCTCGTGTTCTTCGTGGCCATCTCCGTGCGCCTCGTGTTCTTTGTGGCCATCTCCGTGCGCCTCGTGTTCTTCGCGGCCAAGCCCTCGTATGCTTCGTGTTCCTCGTGGCCAATCCCTCGTGTGTGTCGTGTTCTTCGTGGCCCATCCCTTGTGTGCTTCGTGGCTACCGCATGGTCTTTCGCGGGCGTTCGAAGGTCGCAAACTCCACGTGGCGGCCGTCTGTCTCTAAGGTGATCTGCCCATCAAGATCGGTGCGCAGCACCGTGGCCCCAATGTCGTCGAGGCGCCGCAGCACCTCCGGCGCAGGGTGGCCGAACGTATTGCCGCGTCCGGCGCTGATGAGCGCGAACTGCGGCCGCCACTCCGACAGAAGCGCCTGTGAGGACGACGTCCGGCTGCCGTGATGAGCGACCTTGAGGATCCTGGTCGGCGCGCGAGTGAGACGCGGGAGGATTTCGCGTTCGACGTCAACAGAGATGTCGCCGGTCAGCAATATCGCGACGTCGCGGTAGACGACTTCGAGCACGACTGAATCGTCATTACGAACGCGGCGACGCTCCCAATCAGGAGGTGAAGGGTGGAGCACGCGAACGCGCGCGGCGCCGCTTGTCTCGACGTCGCCGAGACGTCGGCGGACCACTGGAATGCCGAGGCGAGCCGCGGCATCGCGAATGTCGGCAGTCGGGCGATGATTCGGGACATCGATCCCCATCCACAGTTGCCGAGGGCTAAAGTCGGAAAGCACGTCAAGCGCGCCGCCGATGTGATCCGGATCGCCGTGCGTGAGCAGCACCGTGTCGAGCACCCTGGTGCCACGGGCCCATAAGGCTGGCGCCAGCACGCGCGCGCCGATGCCGAACGATCCGCCGAATGGGGCGCCGCCCGTATCGACCAGCATCTTCGCGCCGCGCGGCGCTTCGAGCAGAATCGACTCACCCTGCCCCACGTCGAACATCGTGAGCCGCAGCGTGTCGCTCGCGCTTGCCGGGCGCCCGGGTCGTGAGTCGACCGCGCCAACGACTGTCGCTACGGCTGCCACCCACAGCAGCGCCGCGATCGCGCGGGCCGCACGGCGACGGGCGAACAACATCACCGATAAGACCGCGTAGTAAACGGCAACAATGAATGCGTCCGGCGGCGGTACACGTGCCGTCGACCACGGTGCGAGCGTAACCAGGTTTGCGCTGCCGATCAGTCCCTGCGCGGCGAGATGCGCAATCGTGCCGGCCGGTCCCGCGATGATCGGTACGCTGGTGGATACCGCCGTGACGAGCGCCGCCATCTGGACGACGCCCATCAGCGGGACGGCTATCAGGTTGAGCACGAGCCCGGCTCCGGTCACGCGTGAGAAGAGCAGGGCCGACACCGGAAGCAGCGCGATCTCGACGGCGAGAGACGCGAACACCGATGCCACAATCCACGAGAGCATTCCCACACGTGACGCCAGCCCGGCGCCGATGCGTGCTCCTTCGAGCAGCGCCAGCGTCGCCCCGAACGTCAGAATGAATCCGCCATCGCGGATGTCGAGCGGCCTGGCGACGATCATCAGCGCGGCGGCGACCGACGCGGTCTGCCAGCCGCCAGTACGCTGATCGAGAACACGGGCGGCGAAGTACACGATGGCCATCAGCGTGGCGCGCCACACCGACGGACCGGCGGTGACAACCAGTCCGTACGCGGACAAGACCACGATGGCGACACACGCGGCGGCACGTCCGCGAACGCCAACGATCATCAGGACGAGTGTTGCGGACGTTGCGAGAATGGCGATGTTGCCGCCGGAGATCGCGATGACGTGGTAGGTGCCGGCCTGCTGGAGCCGCTCGCGAGTCTCGTCGGGCAGCCCGTTGCGATCGCCGATCAGGACGGCCGTCGCGATGGCGGCCGAGACTGGATCGTCGACCTCGATCCACCGCTTCACGGCGCGCCTGACGTGCGCCCGGATATCAGCCGACCGCTCGGAGAGATAACCACCGTCCTGCACCACATCGATGAGGAAGCCACTCTTGACGGTGCCCAGAAGCGTCACGCCGTCGAGCGCCTGATCGCGCTCGAAATCGGGAACGCCGTCATTCAGGTAGCGCGCCGGCCGGCGGAACATGATCGGCACTTCGATCGTCCGCCCGGCCCGCCACTCTCTCACCCGATCGTCATCCACGGTGCCGTTGACGCTGAGCGCGATCCCGCCTGTAACCGGCTGCCATACGCCGCGAAGCTGCACCGCGATGATGTCGACGCGCAGCGACACGAAATCGCCGCGCGGCGAAGCGTCCTCCACGAGCACGACTCGCGACGGCAGCGGATCGTGCCGGCCAGCCTGGCCAATCGATTCGATCTGAAAGCCTCCGAACTCGCGATCCAGGACATCGCGTATCGAGGAGTGGAGCGCGCGTTCGCGTGCGTCCACCGACAGTGCTGCCGCGCTCACCAGGAACCCGGCGACCACCGCCACCAGCGTCGCCCGCGGTGACCGGCACCGCCAGCCTGCGAGCGCGCCGAGGCACGCCAGCGGAAGCGCTGCCGCGTATGTCCATGCCGTACCATTGCTGATCAGCCCGAGCGTTGCGCCGGTGAGAAGACTGAGTGCGGGAAGAAGAGCGATCGCAGCCACACCCTGCTCGATGCAAGGTGTGGCAACACCCGGCGCGGCGCGCGGGTCAGTGACTTACGGGTAAAGCCGCGCCGTTCTTGCGCGGTGGTCGCATCCCGGAATAGGCAGTTTTTTCAAGGTTCCGCGAACCCTCGAACTCCGGACCCGATCGTCGCCCGCTCGCAGCGTCGCTCGGGCCGCACCGCAGGTGGGCGATTTTCCAGAGGCAGCAAACCGACACGTTCAGACGCTCGCCCAGCGGCGCAGCAGGTTGTGATAGACCGCGGTCAGCTGCACGACTGCCGGGTGATCCGGCAAATCGACGGTGAGGCGCTGAATCGCCGTATCGAGATCGAACAACAGCGTCCGCTGCCCATCGTCTCGAATCATGCTCTGCATCCAGAAGAACGAGGCGATGCGCGCGCCGCGCGTGACTGGCGTGACGTTGTGGAGGCTCGATGCGGGATACAGCACCATGTGTCCTGCCGGCAGCTTGATCGAATGCACGCCGTAGGTGTCTTCGATGATCAGTTCGCCCCCGTCGTATTCGTCAGGATCGGCCAGGAACAGCGTTGCCGACAAATCGGTCCGCACGTTGAGCCCGGTGGCTTTCACCTGGCGAATCGCGTTGTCGACGTGGTTCCCGAACGCCTGTCCGCCTTCGTAGCAGTTGAACAGCGGTGGGAACACTTTGAGCGGAAGCGCGGCCGAGATGAAGAGCGGATTGCGCTGCAGCGAGGACAGGATCATCTCGCCGATTTGCTTGGCTACTGGATGGTCTTCTGGCAGCTGCTGGTTGTGCTTGGCTCGCGCCGACTGGTGGCCGGCAGTCATGCGGCCGTCCACCCAGTGAGCCGTGGCCAGCAGCTGGCGCGCCTGCGCCACCTGCTCCGGAGTGAAGACGTCTGGAATCTGGAGGAGCATGTCAAACCTAAAAACTGAAATCCGCGTTCAGGATCAACTGCCGGCGCGGCCCTGGAATGTAGTGGCCGCCACCCACGCGATCCACGTACTGGATATCGGCGAGGTTCTGTCCGTTGAGCCGCAGCGTCAACCCCTCGTTCACCTTGTAACTGGCCATCGTGTTGACGAGCCAGTAGCTGGGAACCGGGGTGGTGTTTGTGGAGTTGCGGAACACGGCGTCCATGTACTGCGCGCCGCCACCGAGGGTGAAGTCCCACGGCAGGCTGAATGTCGTCCACAGGTTGAAGGTCGCCTCGGGTGTCAGCGCGAGATTGTTGCCTTCCTCGGCAGCGTTCGCGGAGCGCGCGATGTCGCTGTGCATGAACGCATACGATGCCAGCGCCGTCCATCGTTCCGTGATGCTGCCGGTCAGGCCGAGCTCGACACCCTGTACCGTCTGCCTGCCGGCGAGCACGAACGGATCGGTCGTGGCATTGCGCGTGCGCGCGTTGACCTTCTCGGTGCGGAACACCGCGCCGGTCACCGACAACCGGTTCCGCTTCACATCCCACTTGGTGCCGACCTCGTAGTTGCGCGATTCCTCGGGCGCGAGAGTCGGGTTGTTGGCCGCGGTCTCGGCCGTACTCAGTGCGGCGCCGGTGGCCGCTGCATCCACGGCGGGATTGAACGATGTGCCGTAGCCGACGTAGATGCTGCCGGCAGGCCGCGGCTTGTAGACGACGCCACCACGCCAGCTGAGCATCGAGTCCGAGGTGTGAATCCGTGTGAGATCGCCCGTTGCCAACGCCGTCTGGGAATAGTCGACGCCGACGACGTCCATACGCGCGCCACCAGTGAATTGCCACTGCTGCCCAACCGTCACGGTGTCGAACACGTACGCACCCGCTTGACCCAATCGCGTATCGCTCGGGTCGCCGGTGTTCGGCGGCATCGCCCCGAACGGCCGTTCACCCGGGTTGGGGTGTGCCACGTCGATTTGCGGCTGATTCGTCGTCTGCGACGAGTTCTGGTTGAAGGTGGTTTCGCGAGAGAACTCGAGCCCGGCCACGACATCGTGCCGCGCACGCGTGCCCAGCGACGCCGTCACGTTGGTCTGGTTCGCAACGTTCCCGTTGCCCATCGTCCGCCGCTGAAGCTGCCGGTTCGGCGGCCGTGGTGAGGTGATTGCCGAGTCGCGATCGGTATCGCTGTAGCGGGTGATGCTGCGCAGCGTGAATGGACCGTTGAACCGATGCGAGATCTCGGCGCTCGCGATATCGCTGCGGATCTCCTCGAAGTCGTAGTCGCGCAGACCGTAGAAGTTGCTTTGATCCACCGCCGGCGTGGCTGCGAAGGCGCCGGTCGGGAATCCTGGGGACGCTCCCCAGGGCAAGCCGTAATCGGGCACGTTGTCCTGCGTCAGCCGCT
>JBKPNV010000220.1:0-13381 GCA_046732795.1 Acidobacteriota bacterium | reverse complement strand
TTCGCTGGCTGAGCTCGCCGCGCCGTTCGATCTCGTTTCGGTTGCGCTCTCAAAGGGACTCGGCGCACCAGGCGGATCACTCCTGGCTGGCTCGCGTGCCCTGGTCGACGCCTCATTCCGGCACCGCCGTATGCTCGGCGGCGCGATGCGGCAGGTCGGCATCTTCGCGGCTGCCGGCCTGCACGCCCTTGACCATCACATGAGCCGCCTGAAAGAGGATCACGACAACGCGGCGCTCATCGCGAAGCGGCTCAGCGAAAGCTCACACGTGCGGCTCAGTCTCGACACCGTGCAAACGAATATCATCGTGTTCAGCGTCACGGCCGAAGGACCTGACGGGCCAGGGATCGTGGCGCGTGCCCGGGAACGAGGCGTCCTGATCATTGCGTTCGGTCCTCGCACGATTCGCCTGGTGACACATCTGGATGTGACTCGCGGACAATGCGAGCAGGCTGCGCAGGTGCTGCTCGATATCATCGGTTGAAAGCACGCACAGTTCCGAGTTCCGGGTTCCAGTTCGGCGTTCGTCGTTCCGGTTCGGAATTCCGGGTTCTCAACATTCGAAGATTCGCAAACAACAGGAGCCGGTATGCTTGTGCCCGTCAACGGCGCGGAACTGTTCTACTCGACCCGTGGGACGGGACTTGCTTGCATCGTCCCTTGCATTCTCGGAGTAAAGCCCTACGAGAAGTTAACGCCTCCCCCACTCACCGATTTCTTCCACTTCGTTTATGTCGATCTGCGCGGAGGAGGGAAGTCGACGGGCAACCCGGCCGATCTGACGTTCGACGTGCTGGCCAGCGATTTCGAGGCGGTGCGCGCTCATCTCGGGGTTGAGCGTGTCGCCGTCCTTGGTTACTCGATCCTCGGTGTGATCGCGATCGAATACGGGCGGCGGTGCCCGCGAAGCGTGTCGCACGTCATCGTGGCAGGAACGCCTCCGGTCGGGGACATTCCGAGGTTGGTGAAGGCTGGGACAGCGTTCTTCGACGCTGATGGATCCCAGGAGCGGAAGACGATTCTGAAAGAGAACTACGCAAAGCTCCCGCCGGGAACTTCCCCCGAACAAGCCGTTTTCGCGCAGGCGCCGCTGCGGTTCTTCGATCCGCGGTTCGATGCTCATCCATTGTTTGCCGAGGCCGACATGAAGCCGGCACTCTTTCAGCACGTGCTCGGCCCGTTGACGGCGAGGTGGGACGTGACCGACGACAAGGAATCACTCGAGGTGCCAATCCTCGTCGCGCACGGGCGCTACGACTACGTGTCCCCGTACACGATGTGGGACGGTATCGCCGAGGCGCTGCCAAACGCCACCCGACATCTCTTCGAGTGCAGCGGGCATCAGACGTTCTTCGAAGAGCCCGGACGGTTTGTCGAGGTGGTGCGTGCCTGGATGGCGCGATCGGCAGCACCTGCGCAACAATGACACGGCGGGTGACAGATGACGGCGAGATATCCAGCGGCGCTGCGGCAAATGACCGGCAGCCTCCAGCGGCATGTCGAACAGCTTGCGTCAGCCTGCGTGCCGCCCGTCGGCGTAACGACCTGACGCGGGCTATCGATGTCGCTCGCGCGAGGCATCGAGCCATGTCTGGAGGCCATCGCTTCACTCGATGGGCAGATTCAGGCGTGGGTGCAGGTCAGGCCGCAGCCGTCCACTGGCACTGGCCGGCTGAGCGGCATTCCTTTCGGCGCCAAGGACATCATGGAGACCCGGGGTCTGCTGACGGAGTACGGGTCGCCGATCTATCGTGGGCGCGCCGGCATCGAGGATGCCGAGATTGTCACGGAGTTGAAGAAACGCGGCGCGATCCTGCTGGGAAAGACCCACACGGCGGCTTTCGCGTATGTCACGCCAGCGCCAACACGCAATCCGCGTAACCTGAATCACACTCCGGGCGGGAGTTCGAGCGGTTCCGCTGCGGCAGTGGCGGCAGGGATGGTCCCGTTTGCGCTCGGTACTCAGACCAAAGGGTCGGTGCTCCGGCCGGCATCGTATTGCGGCGTCACCGGGTTCAAGCCAACATTCGGATTGTTTTCAATGAAGGGCATTCTGCCTTTCGCGAAGAGCCTGGACACACTCGGCTTCTTTACGCAGTGGCCGCGCGACATGCTTGAACTGTGGCATGCGTTGGATCACCAGAGCGAGCCGATCGCTACGATCGTCCTTGGCGCACCAGACCCGATGCCGCCCGTGGAGGCGCCCATGGCCGCTGCATTTCAGGCGGCGCTTGCGACGTTGACGCGCGGCGGCGTCGCCATTCGCTCGATCGATATCGCCGGTATGCTCGCAACACTCGTGCAAGCGGCACACATCGTCATGTGTTATGAAGGCGCGCGATTTCATCAGCAGCGCTATGAAGAATACGGGGAGAGACTTGCCGATCTGGCTGACATGGTCCGATTCGGCTTGACGATCGATGAATCTCGGTACGATGAAGCTCGCCGACACGTCGATGCGTGCAGGCAGAACATTGCCGAGGTATACAAGTCGACGCCGGTGATTGCCGTTCCGGCTGCCACTGGCCCCGCGCCGGCGGGGTTAGCCTCCACCGGCGATCCCGCGATGAACGCGCCCTGGACGGCGCTCGGCACGCCGGCGATCTCGATTCCGATGCCCGTCGCGTCCGCGCTTCCGCTCGGGTTGCAGCTCACCGCAGCGCACGGTCAGGACGGATTGCTGCTGCGGATGGCGGAACGTGTGTCCGACCTTCTGCATTGGGCGTAGCAACGGCGGGGATGGAGGAAACGGACGTGTTATCGTGCCGAGCGTTATGACCCCAGCAGATTTCCGCCGCATCGCCCTTGGGATGGAGGGCGCTTTCGAAAGCTCGCACATGGACCACCCCGACTTCCGCGTGAACAACCGAATCTTCGCAACCCTCACCCATGACGAGACGCTGGGGATGGTCTCGCTGACTCCCGGCGAACAACAAAGGTTCATGCGAGAGCACCCGACGGCATTCTCGCCGGTCAACGGCTCGTGGGGACTGCAGGGAGCGACGCGGGTCCAGCTCGAGTCGGTCGAAGAAGATGCGCTTGGCGAAGCGATGACATTCGCGTGGCGCCTCGCCATCGCGAAAGGGCCGACGAAGTCGCGAGCCAAATCAGCTGCGGGAAAGACGGCGAAGCCCGCAAAAGCCACGCCCGCAAAGGTGTCGGCAGCGACCCGGACATTCAGAGATCTCGTTGCGCCTTACCCGCGTGAGGTGCAGGCGATCGCGAAGGCGACGCGCACGTTCATGCTGGAGCTGTTACCCAAGGTCCAGGAGACGATCGATTCCAAGGGTCCGTACATCCAGTACAGCTACGGACCTGGCTACAAAGGAGTGGTGAGCTACATCACCGTCAGCCAGAAGGGTGTGAAGCTTGGTGTCGCTCGTGGTGCCTCGCTTCCCGATCCCAAGGGCCTTCTCACAGGAGCGGGCAAAGCCCATCGTCACGTCGTGATCGACACGCCATCCGACCTCGAGACGCCGGGCCTGCGTCAGCTCGTGCGAGCGGCCGTGGCGGCGTGGAAAAAGGAGCGCGCCTGAGGACCCTCGTCTGCACCGCAGCCGCGCTCGTCGCATTCGCCAGTAACTCTCTTCTGTGCCGCATGGCGCTCGGCCGCGCCACGATCGACGCGGCATCGTTCTCGACGATTCGGCTGATCGCCGGCGCGTGCTGTCTCGGTCTCATCGCAATCGTGACCCGCCGAGCCACGCCACGCGTGCGGGGCTCGTGGCTATCCGCGACGATTCTCTTCTTCTACGCCATTCCGTTCTCGTACGCGTACGGCCTGCTGACCGCCGGCACCGGCGCCTTGATTCTCTTTGGTTCCGTTCAGGTCACGATGATGGTGGTCGCGCTCGCGCAGGGAGAACGTCCTCATGCCCGGCAGTGGTTGGGACTCGTTCTTGCGATCACGGGCCTCGTCTATCTTCTGCTCCCCGGGCTCGCGGCGCCTTCACTCTTCGGCGCAACCCTGATGGCCACGGCCGGTATCGGGTGGGCAATTTACTCGTTACGAGGGCGTGGCGCCGTCGACCCGCTGGCGCAGAACGCCGGGAATTTCGTCCGATCCGTTCCCATGACCCTGGCAGCCAGCGTGGCGGCCGCGAGCTTTCGCCACGTCGAGGCCAGCGGTGCGATGCTGGCTGCTGTGTCCGGGGCTGTGACATCAGGTCTGGGCTACGTGGTGTGGTACGCCGCGCTTCGCGGGTTGACGACGACGAGCGCGGCGCTCGTTCAGTTGCTCGTGCCCGTCATCACCGTAGCCGGTGGACTGGTCGTCCTCGGGGAGCCGGTGACGCTGCGCCTCGTGCTGTCGGCGGCGATTGTGATCGGTGGGATTGCGTTGGCGTTGACGGGGCCGAACGGTGAACGTGGCTGACTGACAACTCCCCACTTCCAATTCCCAACTCCCACGTGTCGAGCCTGAACGTGGGGGAATTGGGATTTGGATTTGGGAGTTCGCTACGGAACCGCGAGCGTCGTGCGATCGATGCTCTCGTACGCACCGACCATCAGGCTGCCGGCGTAGTTCGATTGCTGGCAGACGTACTCGAAGAGCTCTGTCCCCTTCTCCCACTGCAGATTCGTCGCCCCAGTCCACTTCGCCGTGTACGCCCCAGGGTCATCCACCGTAAGCTCGTAGCGCAGCGTCGTGAAGTTGGTGCGGGTGAGTTTCTCGAGCGTGTGCAGCTGGTTCGTGTGCGGCCGGCCCTCGCGGTCCATCCAGAACCCCTCGTTATAGCCAACGGTGTCGATGACGAGCGTGTCGCCTTCCCACCAGCCGATCGAGTGACCGTAGTAGGTAGGAACCAGCGACGCCGGATGCGAGCGACCGTCCATGTAGACCGTCTTGTACGTGTGCGGCCCGCCGATGTCGAAGATATAGATCTGCTGAAGGTCTGGAAGCTCGACGATCTCGACGCCGTAGGGTGTCAGAAACTGGCGGAGCACACCGGAGGGCTTGCAGCGTGTGTGCGGTTCGAGCTCGTTCTTCTGGCGATCCTCGAAGACTGCTTTCGCCCAGGGCTGAAACGGCAGGTCTTTCAGGCCGAGCGGGTTCGGTGCCACGCCGCGCGGCAGCCATACACCTTTCTCCTCGGGGGTATTGCCAAGAAGCACATGCCCGCTCGTCGAACGTGGCGTTGGTCGAGGCGGCCCCGTTTCGCGACCGCGCCCCTCGCCGCCCTGGCGCGCACCACCACCCGCGCGGCCCTCGGGCACACTGACCTGAACGCCAGGATTGGGCTGCGGCTGCTGCTGACCTCGAAGGGGGAGAACGAGCGCCGGCGAGAGAAACAATGCCGACGCGGCAAACACTGTAAGAAGCTGTCTCATCGTGCGATCAAGGGACTGCGACGGTTGTACGATCGACCGACTCGTACGCCCCGAGCATCAAGTTGGGTGCGTAGTTGGACTGCTGGCAGACGTACTCGAACAGCTCTGTCCCGTCTTCCCAGCGCAGATTGAGTTTGCTCGTCCACGGAGCGGTGTAGGCGCCGGGATCGTCGATGGTCAGTTCGTACGCCACGGTCATCGAATCGGTGCGCGTGAACTTCTCGAGTGTCCGGAGCTTGTCTGTCGTGGGCAATCCACGACGATCGATCCAGAAGCCCTCGTTGTAGCCCGTCGTTTCGACGTTGAGCGTGTCTCCTTCCCACCAGCCGATCGAGTGGCCGTAGAACGACGGCGTGAGATTGGCGGGATGCGACCGGCCGTCCATGTAGACCACGCGATACGTATGTGGTCCACCGATGTCGAAGATGAAGATCTTCTGCAGCTCAGCGAGCTCCACGAACTCGACACCATACGGCGTCAGGAACTGGCGAACGCCACCGGACGGCTTGCAGCGCGTATGCGGCTCGAGCTGGTTCTCGCCGCGGTCGGCGTAGACGGCACGCGCCCATGGTTGAAACGGAATCTGAGGACCAGCGGCAGCCGGCGCGGTCGCGCCGCCGCCACCGGGAAGCCAGACGCCTTTCTTTCCAGGTGTCGAGAAGATCGCGCGTCCGTCTGCATTGCGCGGCGTCGGGCCCGCGGCCGGCCCGGCCTGGCGGCCCCGACCTCCGCCCTGCGGGTTGGCGGGTGCGCCGCCGCGTCCGTCCGGGACGCCGACCTGCACACCCGGACGTTGCGGCTGTTGCTGTTGCTCCTGACCGCGAAGAGATGTCGCCAACAGAGGAGACAGGAACAACGCCGCGGCTCCACACAGCGCAAGGCAATGTCGCATCGGAGTCCTCGCTGAAGTCCGAACCGTTCGAACCGATCCTTTAGGGTTGTGCGCCGTTTGCGCC
This sequence comes from Acidobacteriota bacterium, assembly GCA_046732795.1. Taxonomy (GTDB): domain Bacteria; phylum Acidobacteriota; class Vicinamibacteria; order Vicinamibacterales; family UBA2999; genus Gp6-AA40. The sequence continues at coordinate 7,094 of JBKPNV010000220.1, read as the reverse complement.
ACCCTGGCTCGACACCGCGTCGAGCGTTTCACCCGGCCTTCCGCCGGTGGCGGTCAACGTGACCTGCCTGGCGTTCATCCGGTTGCTGCCGTTCTTGGCGCGTGAGCCGACGACGGTCACCTCTTCGCCGATCTTCAACGTTTCACGCCGCCATCCGCGGCGCTGCAGACCGTGCGGCGGTCCCATTTCGGCGCCCCAGTTGGTCACTTCGCCGGTCTTCTCATCTTTCACGTTGATGTAGAACCACACGTGGGGATTGGTCCACTCGACCTTGGTGACTCGTCCCTTCAGCGTGATCGGCTTGTTGGCGTCGAACTCCGCCGCGAACGAGTGATGTGCGGCGGCCGTCCCCGCCGCCAGTAACACACAGGACGCGATCAGACCGCCGAGGATGTGCGCTCTCATATCCGCTCCTTCGATCCTTCGAACTACCTGCTAATTCGCGCTCGGGCCGCCCTGACTCGACGCGGCGTCGAGCGTTTCGCCGGGCCGATTTCCTGTTGCTGTCATCACGACTTGCCGCGCGTTGAGCCGCTTGGAGCCATTCTTGGCCAGCGATCCGCTCACCGTCACTTCCTCGCCGATCTTGAGCGAGTCACGGCGCCAACCGCGGCGCTGCAGCAGGTGTGGCGGACCCATTTCGGCACCCCAGTTGGTGACCTCGCCGGTCTTCTCGTCTTTGACGTTGAAGTAAAACCACACATGGGGGTTGGTCCACTCGACCTTGGTGACTTTGCCGGTCAGTTTGACGGGCTTGTTTGCGTCGAACTCCGCGGCAAATGAATGATGGGCCAATGCGGTTCCCGCGGTCAGCATGACCCCCACTGCAACCAGACCACCGAGTAAGTACGCTCTCATCTCTTTCCTCCGAGTTCGCGTCAGGGCCTGTTTTCCTGACACAGGTGCCGGGGCATCTCCTGGCCGGTCACCCACCGCATCGTCCAACTGCTCGACCACGGTCGTGTATACGCGCCGGGGTCGTCGACCGTGACTTCGTACTTCAGCGTGTCGAAGTTCTCTCGCGTGAACTTCTCAATCAGCTTCAGCTGCTCGGTGTGGGGCAAGCCACCGTTGGTGAACCAGAAATCCTCGTTGAAGCCCCTGGTATCGACGACGAGAGAATCGCCCTCCCATTTTCCCACTGCTCGCCCGTAATAGAGCGGGTTATCGTCGTCGCCGCCAACCTGTCCCTGATGGCTTCTGCCGTCGAGGTAAATGATGCGGTAATTGTTGTTGCCGCCGCCAATCAGGACGAAAATCCGTTGCCGGTCACGATCTTCCACGAACTGCACGCCATAGGAGAGCTCGAATTGCCGAGGCCCGCCCGGTGGTTTGCAGTTGAGATATGTCGGGTCGTCCTGAAGAAATCTCTTCTGACGGTATTCGTACAGTGCCAGTGCCCAGGGCTGGAACGGCGCCACCCGCTTGGCGTCCGCCACGTTCTTGAGCAGTCCGTACTTGTCCATCGGCGGCACGTTGGCCGTGGCCTCGGCGAGCACCGTTGAACTCGGGAATGCCCAATAGCCCTGCACGCCACCGGCGCTCGGACCGAGGCGCGGCTGCTTGTCGGGCCAACGCGGCGTCGGACGATTCGCGAGCAGTGCGGGCGGCGAGGACGGCGTGATGTTCAGCACCTGCCTGCCGGTTCCCGTCATCACGATCTTGGTTGCCCACAGTTGCCGACTGCCGTTGCGTGCAGTGATGCCAGAGACGGTGATCGCGTCTCCGGCCTTCACGGAATCATGTGTCCATCCACCAGCCTGAAGATCGATCGGACTCTCGAGCTCGATGGCCCAGTTATCCGAGTCATCGTTGGATCGCACGTTTATGTAGATGTGGACGTGCGGATTTCTCCAGTCCACAAGCGTGACGATGCCATTCAATGTCTGTGGCTTGTTGTCGTCGAACTTGGCGGAGATGGGGTGATGCGCTGAAATGACAGTTCCAAGCAGCAACACCGTGGCGAGTGCTAAGGCGATTGCGACGCCAGACTTTGTCGAACTCATTGGGTCTCCGGTCTCTCCATCTCGAAGGCGCTACTGCCGACTGATTTTCAGCTGTCCGCTCTCGCGTTGGTTCTTCCACGTCCCGACGATCGTGCGGTTCTGAAACGAGAGGTTTTCGATCTTGCCGTCGAAGGCGTAGTTGAGAACTCCCGACTTGTCTTTGATGTCGGCCTCGAAGTGCACGAGCCAGCCGTCGGGGTTGAGCGTCGCGTTCTTGATAGGGGCATCGTCGGTTCCGGGATTGATCATGCCGCTGATCGTCTTGCCGTCCCAGTCCATGACGACCACGATGTCGTTGGAGTGTGTCTTGGCAGGTCCCCACGTTCCCAACCAGGATCCTTTCAGCGGATGGCCCTCCTGCGCGAATGTCAGGGTGCCGGGGAGGCAGGCCGCGAACACGGCCAGGGCAATGATCAACGATCGCATTAGTTCGGCTCCTGGGCGCGCCCAAGACGCGCCAAAAAATATCGCCACGCGCCACGGATTGGTATCGATCCGGCACGGAAACCGTGGTTGCGTGCGGCAAGCGTAAGCTATTCACGAAAGTGTGTTCAAGCGGGAACACGCAACCGTCCTTCCTGCCAGGAAATAACTGAGAACTTCGCCCCCGGACGACGGTCCCGCCCTTGCACGCTCCGAGCGGTATGGACGTCTGTTCGGGCCGTTTCGCGATGGTCTTTCTGCTCGTCCTGGCCGGTGGATGCTCGCCGGACAGCCCGACCGGTGTCGAAGCCGCGATGTCGAGCTCCGGCCCCGCCGCCGAATTGGCCTCTTTGACCAATACCGAACGCCGCCAAGCCGGTCTGCCGGCGTTCACCGTCAGCCCGCTGCTGTTGCAGGCTGCGCAACTCCAAGCCGACCAGATGGCGTCGCTTGGCCAGATGGCTCATGTGCTTCCCGGCGCGCGGTATCCCGATCCGGCGGATCGACTTGCGGCGGTCGGCTACCGGTGGCAGGCCTACGCCGAGAACGTCGCGTACGGGCAGGGAAGTCCTGCGGCAGCCATCACCTCGTGGATGGGATCGTCCGGCCACCGGGCCAACATTCTGAATCCCGCGCTGAGGGAGCTGGGAACGGCCGTCGCCCGCGGCTCCGACGGGCGACCCTACTACGTTCAGGTTTTCGGCGCCCCTCGCTAATAAGATCAACTCCTAACTCGCAACTTTCAACTCCCAACGTCGAAACAAGGTGTTGATGGGGAATCAGATGTTGGGAGTTCGGAGTTGACACAGTCATGGCGTTCACCGTGACGGCCGGACAGGCCGTCATCGTGCCCATCGCCGTTTTCATGTGGCAGGCGATTGGCGCGACGAGAATTTTCAGGCCAGCGAAAGGTGAGCCTGGCTCAGAGCTCGCTTCGCTCATCTCGCTTGGGTTCGTTGCGCTCGTAGCCAAGAGCGGCTCCGAGTCCGTAAAGATCGGTGTCTTCGCTGTCGCGTGCGTTGGACTCACGGTGGCCCTGCTGCTGTTCGAGTGGGCCAGACGTACGGTGCGAGGACACTTCTTCTCCTGGATTTTTTCGCAGGATACTCCGACGTTCCTCTGCACGAACGGACCGTTCGCGTATGTGAGGAATCCCTTCTACACGAGCTATCTGCTGACAATGGCGGCGACCGTGATTCTGCAGCTGCGCCTGTTCAAGGTCGCCGTGTTTCTGGGAATGATCATGTACTTCACGGCCGCGGCGTGGCACGAGGAACGAAAGTTCGCGCGCAGCGACATCGCCGCCGATTACGCGCGCTACAAGGAGCGGACAGGGCGTTTCCTGCCGAAGCTCAGCGCAATGATGCGGTGACGCGGGGACGCTTGGGATCGACGACGAGCGTATTCACGAGGAAGCGCTGACCGTCGGGCGTAAGATCGAACGCGTGGTACGCGCCGTATGGGTGCTGCAATTCGAAGAGCGGCGTGTAGTCCTTCACGACAACCCCGCTCGGCGACGTCTCGACCTGCGCCGCCATGAGCATGCGGTTCGGCGCAAGGTAGAAGATCTCTTTTCCGTCTCGACGCCAGCGCGGCTGTGAACCGCCGTCTGCCGAGATCCGCCAGCGTCGAGTCGGCGCCGGAAACGGCGCGATGAACACTTCGGGTTGACCGGAATCTGTCGCGCTGAAAGCGACCCACTTGCCGTCGGGTGAAAACGCCGCCCAGTTCTCGGACGCGGCGGTGTGAAGATAGGGGTAGGGCGAACCTGATCCGTCGCGCAGCAGCACCCAGATGTCGTTGCTCGTCCGCTCATTGTTCGTGACGTAGAGCACGAAGCGTCCGTCGGGCGACCAGCTCACTGGCCATTTCCCGTCGTCCCCCTCGAGCAGTGACGTGCGTTGCGCCGCGCTGGTGGAGGACGCTTCGAACAGGCTGAGCCGACCTCGTGCGAACGAGTTGAGGAGCACGCGCGCCCCGTCCGGCGACCAGATCAACCAATTCTCGTCGGATGGGTCGGATGTGAACTGCGTTCGCTCACCTGACGTGAGGCTGTAGATCCAGATATCACGCGTCGCGCGGGACACATCGGTGACCGCAACCGCGACACGTGACCCATCTGGTGAGATCTCGAGGTTGCCGTGATCGGCAATCGGTCCGACCGACCCAAGCCGCTGGCCGCTGCGATCGAACCAGATGAGGCGCGACAGGATCACAGGGCGCAACGACTGTGCGACTGCCCACGGTGCAACGGTCGCCGCGACGAGCAGGGCCGGAAGCACACCGCGCATGTCTGCGCATCATAGACGCAATCCGGACTCTGGACTCGGGGCTCGGCACTCGGTCCGGGAGAATTCACGGCCGCAGCGCGGTGACGTTGTGTGGAGCGGTCGTCTGGATCTGCAGCTCGGCGAGCTTCTCTCGAACATCGCCGCTATGCGCAATTCATTTCGCCCAGCGGATGACTTCGGGCTCATCATGCAATAGACTGTGAGGCTGGCTGGCGCCAGGATTTGGCGCCAGAGTCAACAAGTTGCACCCCGGGTGTGATTTTCGGTTTCCACTCACTGGGAAAGTCACACCCGGGTCTTCAAACGGCCGGTGCGGTGATCGTTCATATCAATCACATTTCGCAGAGTAAGAAGCCCCGAAACGGCCAGCGATCGCCACAGAGTGAGATGGCCGGCCTGGTCACGGGTTCGCTGATGTCGCTCGTCGAAGACGGCGTCCTGGACGCGCGGATGGCGCCGTCCTTGCGGATCCACCTCGACTGGATTCAGTACAAGACGAACTTCCGCGACCCGGTGATGGTGCGTCGGACGACCGGCGCGCAAGGGCAGTCGCTGCCGCTGGCAGAGATCGCGATCGATCTGCGGCAGACCGACGCGGCGAAACTGCAGGCCGATCTCGCCCGCGCGGTGAAGAGCCTCGACGCCGGACCCGAATCCAACGTCGACAACCATCTCTACCTCGACGATTTCCGCCCGTATCGTGATTGCCTGATCTGGAACTTCAATCGCCTGTTCTGGCGGTATCTCGGCGATTGGGAAGCCGCGTCGGGCAAAGGCTTCGAAGCCGCGCTGCCGGGCGGATCCTCGGACGCCAATCATCCGCAGGCGGTGTCGGATTCCGTCGCGGACTTCTGGACGCTCCTTCGCGACCTCGATGCGCGCGGCCAGTTGCCGGCCGAGATCTTCGGGCTGGAGATCGGCGTCGGCTCGGGCGCACGCGCCGCGGCGTGGCTGGATCGCTTCAAGGCGCTCGACGAGCAGTGTGGCACGAACTTCTACTCGCGTTTCCATTTCATTCTCGGTGACTACTCGCCGACGAGCCTGGAGCGTGCGCTCGCGGCCGTCGCACATCATGGCAATCATGCGAGCGGTGTCCCGCTCGATGCGCTCAACCCGTACAAGTCGCTGACGGCGCATCGCTTCAAGATCATGTACGTGCACCTCACCAACGTGTACGACAACCTGCCGTTCGACGACCTCGTTCGACGAGACGGCAAGCTGTACCTGGTCGAGGTGCGGGCCTACCTGAACGGCGCGCTCGTCGATCAGCTCACGAGCGACTTCGGTGTGTCGCGCGCTGATCTGCCGGGCCTGATTGCCAGGCTGCTCGACGGTGGACCGTATGCCGTCTTCGAAGGCGAAAAAGGGGTCGCGTTCTGGCGGCGGCTCTGGGACACCTTCAAGCTCGAAGAGCGTCTACGGGTGCTCGACGACCGCGAGGAAGATCACGTGCCTCCCGGGCTCAGCAAGAACCACCTCGAAGACCTGCTGGGCGAGGCGCCCGACGATGTGCGATTTCATATCTCGCGGGGAGCGGGTGAGAGCTTCGCGAACACCTTGCCGCTGCTCCATCCGCGCGGCTTTCTGCAGGTGCAGGACATCTTCGTCAGCGACATGGACGACTACCGCAAAGGGTTCAAGGGCCCCGGGAAGCTGGATGGCTCGCTCGTGACGTGGGTCAACGGCGCTCTGCTGAGAGCCGTCGGCGCGCGCGCCGGTTACGACGTGCACTTCGCGCCGTTTCCGTACCGGCCCGGCACGAAGACGAGCATTCTGTATACGACCCAGCGTGATTAGACCTGGAACTCACGTGCCGCGACACACGCAGACCACGACACACCGAGGCAGCGAGGCACAGAGAATTTTTTGGCTTTTCCTCGGTGTTCTCGGTGCCTCTGTGTGTCGCGATCGCTGAATTACGCCGTTGGTCGCGCCATGCGTGACGACCTGACGAAGGGATAATAAGAGGGACCATGACGCCGCCACTGCCAATCCTCCCGACCACTGTCATCGGCAGCTACTCGATGCCTGAGTGGCTCGAGCGCGCGAAGAACGAATACCTCTCGCGTCGCCTCAGCCGCCGGGATCTCGACGAGATGCACGACGCCGTCCGGAAAGCCGCGATCAAGGATCAAGAGACCGCCGGCATCGACATCGTCTCGGACGGCGAGGCGCAGCGCGACAACATGATCGACTACTTCACCGAGCGCATGCCGGGGGTCCAGGTCGATATTGGCTCGAAGCGTTTCTATTACGACTTCTACGAGAGCATCGTGCGATCGAAGTTGGCGACCGGCACGCTGGGGTTGGCGGAAGAGGCGAAGTTCCTCGGCAAGTTCACGACGCACTCGTCGAAGATCTCGGTGTCCGGTCC
>JBKPNV010000219.1:0-16473 GCA_046732795.1 Acidobacteriota bacterium | reverse complement strand
GGTGAACGTGTCGGATCCGATCCGGACACCGATATCGCGCTGATCAAGGTGACGTCACCGCGGCCGCTGCCGCACGCCGTGCTGGGCGACTCAGATTCGTTGCGGGTCGGGGAGTGGGTATTGGCCATTGGCAACCCGCTCGCTTACGAGCACACAGTGACCGTTGGCGTCGTGAGCTTCATCGGACGCAAGCTGTTCGACTCCTCACTCGATCGCTACATCCAGACCGATGCGGCCATCAATTTCGGCAACAGCGGGGGGCCGCTGATCAACGCCCGTGGCGAGGTCATCGGCATCAACGCAGCGATCAGCTCGCGAGCCTCGAACATCGGGTTCGCCGTACCGATCAATCAGGCAAGCGTGATCCTGCCTCAGCTGCGTGAAATGGGTCGCGTGTCGCGCGGCTATATCGGCGTCGCGTTGAGAGATGTCGATCCCGATCTCCAGCGCTCGCTCGGCCTCAGCTCGTCGAGCGGCGCGCTCGTGCAGGACGTGACCGTCGGTTCCCCCGGCGCGCGGGCGGGCCTGCGTCCCTACGATCTCATTGTCGCGGTCGACGGCAAGCAGGTTGTTCGCAACGACGAACTGATTCAGCTCGTCGCGGCGCGACAGCCGGGAACGTCCGCCATGCTGCAGGTCGTGCGGGACGGCCGGGCGCTCAACGTCCCGGTGAAGCTGGCCGAGCGTCCTGTTCGCGATCCGGAGCCGGATGACGTCAACGAAGGATCGCGGCCGGCGAATCGTACTGGCTCCTTGCTCGGCATGCTTGTTCGTGAGATCGACGTCGAGATGGCGGCCCGCTTCAACCTTCCGAAGGACATGCAGGGCGTGATCGTGTCGCGCGTGGAGCCGATGGGACCGGCTTACGACGCCGACATCGAGCGCGGCAACATCCTGCTCGAGATTAACCGGCAGCCGGTGCATTCGATTGATGATTTCCGCCGGCTGACGGCGAATGCGCGATCGGGTGAAGTGCTCGCGCTCTACCTGTACAAGCCTGAGGGTCCCAGGCGCGAATTACGCACCGTTAAAATCGACTGAATTGAACAGTTCCATGTTCCCGGTTCCCGGTTCCATGTTCGTGTTCAGGGTTCCGGTCCTGGGTTGGATGTTCATGGTTCTCAGTTCCATGTTCGTGCCAGTCTGCGCGAACCAGCTCCGACAGCTCGAACCCCGAACTCCGGAACCCAGCACCTCGAACTCGAACTCCGAACACGACCCCGGAACCCGGAACGTGGAACCCGGAACCGCGTGACTATGAAATCGAGAGTACTGGTCATTGACGATGAAGCGGCGATCCGCGATTCATTGCGGATGATCCTCGAGTACGAGGACTACCAGTTCGTCGGCGCCGCCAGCGGACAGGAGGCGCTCGATGTCGTCAAGCGCGAGCGACCTGACATCGTGCTGCTCGACATCAAGATGCCCGGAATGGATGGCATGGAGGTGTTACGGAAGCTGCGGGCGATCGATGAAGGACTGCCCGTGGTGATGATTTCCGGGCACGGCAATACTGCAACCGCCGTGGAAGCGATCCGTTCGGGCGCGATCGACTTCCTCGACAAGCCGCTCAGCAGCGAGCGCGTGATCGTCACGCTGCGAAACGTGCTCAGGCAGTCGGAGCTTTCCACGGAGAACCGCGACCTCAAAGTCGCGATGGAGTCCAGGTACGAGCTCGTCGGCCAGAGTCCCGCGCTGCGCCATGTCCTCGAGGCCGTGACGCGCGCGGCGCCGACTAATGCCACGGTCTTGCTGCTCGGCGAGAGCGGTGTCGGCAAAGAACTCGTCGCGCGAACGATCCATCGCAACAGCCCCCGCTCCGGCCAGCGATTCGTCCAGGTCAACTGCGCGGCCATTCCGGAAGAGCTGATCGAATCGGAGCTGTTTGGCCACGAAAAGGGATCGTTCACGGGCGCGACCGAGAAGCAGGTCGGCAAGTTCGAGCAGGCCGATCGTGGAACGATCTTCCTCGACGAAGTCGGCGACATGAGTCAGAAGACGCAGGCCAAGGTGCTGCGCGTCCTGCAGGAGCAGGAAGTAGAGCGACTCGGATCGGCCCGGACGATCAAGGTCGACGTCCGCGTCATTGCCGCGACGAACAAGAACCTCGAAGAAGCGATTTCGCGCGGTGAGTTCCGTGAGGACCTGTTCTTCCGCCTCAATGTGATTCCGATCGTCGTGCCACCGTTGCGGGAACGGCGCGAGGATATCCCCAGGCTCGTTCAACACTTCGCGAGACGAACGGCCGAAGAACACAACCTCAAGCCGAAGCGATTCGATCAGGCGGCCATGGATGCCTTACAGCGCTATCGTTGGCGGGGCAACATCCGGGAGCTGCGCAACACCGTCGAGCGGCTGCTGATCATGACACCGTCGGAGTCCGTGCGTGTCGACGATCTGCCGGTGGAAATTCGAAGCAGCGAGGCTGCACGTGTAAGCGTCGCGGAACCCGACGGATCGGCGAAAGGTACAGAGGCCAATGCCGGTGCTGGAACATTGCGCGAGTTCAAGGATGCCGCCGAGCGCGCCTATCTCGTGCAGAAGCTGCGCGAGAACAACTGGAACATCTCGCGTACCGCTGAACTCATCGACACGCCGCGAAGCAACCTCTACAAAAAGCTCGAGCAGTACGGGATCAAACAGGAGGTGGACGGCTAGCCGTTCCAGGTTCCCACGTTCCCGGTTCCGGGTTCGTGTTCGATGTTCCGGTTCGCGGTGGTGGTTCGTCGTTCGCGGTTGGCCAGTGCGCGTTCTCGAGTACGGGATAATCGATCGTCGCAGTCAGCCAGACGATCGCCGGCCTCCGCACCTCGGTGCTACGGCAGGCAGGCTCGAAAGAGCTTGCCCGCGGAGCCCGAAAGGGCGAAGGTGGGAGGAAAGTCCGAACTCCGAAGGGCAGTGCGCCGGGTAACGCCCGGGCAGGGCAACTTGACGGATAGTGGCACAGAAAACATACCGCCCTCTTTCGCACCTGCGGTGCTTCGGAGGGCAGGCTCCTTGCGGGCCTGCTCACCGTAGTCCGAAGGGCGAAGGTGGGGTAAGGGTGAAAAGGTGCGGTAAGAGCGCACCGCGCCGGCGGTAACGTCGGTGGCAGGCAAAACCCCGCACGGAGCAAGACCAAATAGGGTGGCGACAGAGGACGGCCCGTCCGAAGCCACCGGGTAGGTCGCCGGAGTCAGTGAGCAATCACTGACCTAGAGGAATGATCGTCTCGCCGTAGCGTCGGAGCGCCGTGAGACGCGACGGAGCGAAGGCGGACAGAATTCGGCTTATCGGCTGACTGCGACACTTACCGGACTCGCCCGAGCCGCACAGCGTACAATGCCGTCCATGACCAGCAGAGCAGGCATCGCTGTGTTGGCTCTCGCTGCTGCGGCGACTCTCGCCATTGCACAGGGACCTCAGGGACAACGCGGACAAGGCGTTCCAGGTGCCCGTCCCGGCTCAGGCCGCGAACCAGAGTTTCCCGTGCCGAACATCAGGGAGTACAAACCGGAATCTACACTGGTCGTCCCGCAGCATCCGGTTCCCAGCGCGAAGTTTCCGGCGATCGACTTTCACGGTCATCCGCCACAGCTCACGACGGTCGAGGCACTCGCCAGCGTGGTCAAGGCGCTGGACGATCTCAACGTGCGCCGAATGGTCGTCAACAACCCTCAGTTACGCGGCGACGACTTGAAGCGATGGATCGCCGTGGCCAATGCGTCGCCGTACAAGGATCGATTCATCTATTTCACGAGCATCGGCTTTGGTCGCGCCATAAGCGCCGGCTTCGGACAGACGGCCGCGGCGCAGCTCGAAACTGATGTCAAGGCGGGCGCGAAAGGAGTGCAGGAGATTGCCAAGAGCCTCGGCCTCACGGTGAAGAAAGCCGATGGATCACGCCTGGCTATCGACGATCCTGAGCTCGATCCGATCTGGGAGGCGGCGGCGCGCCTCAACATCCCTGTCTTCATCCACACCGCGGATCCACAGAAGTTCTGGGATCCCATCGACTATTCCAATGAGCGCTGGCTGGAGCTGGCGCTGTTCCGGGATCGCCGCTATCAGGATCCGAGCTTTCCGCGATTCGAGACGTTGATGGCCGAGCGCGATCGGCTGTTCAAGAAGCATCCCAACACCACGTTTGTCACGGCTCATTTGGGCTGGCACGCGAATGACCTCGCCCGTCTCGGGCGGATGTTCGACGAGATGCCGAACGTCTACAGCGAAATCGGTGCGGTGCTTTACGATATCGGCCGGCAGCCACGCTTTGCACACGACTTTTTCGTCAAGTATCAGGACCGGCTGCTGTTCGGGAAGGACAACTACCAGCCGGACGAGTATCCGTACTATTGGCGGGTGCTGGAGACGAGCGACGAATATTTCGACTACTACCGCGACTACCACGCGTTCTGGAAACTGTATGGAATCGCGCTGCCAGACGAGGTTCTCAAGAAGCTCTATTTCGGCAACGCCCTGAAAATCATCCCGGGACTCTCGCGAGCCGGGTTCCCGCGATAACGACACCATGGCCCACTATCTCGTCACCGGCGGCGCCGGTTTCATTGGATCTCACCTGTGCGAAGAACTCATTCGACGCGGCGAGCGCGTCCGTGTCGTGGACAGCCTGATCACTGGTAAGCGTCAGAACCTTGCGCACCTGCCGCAGGTCGAGTTCCTGCAGGGCGACCTGGCGGACATCGATGTCGCCAGGCGCGCTGTGCAGGGCATCGAGTACGTCCTGCATCAGGCCGCCATTCCGTCAGTGCCCCGGTCGGTCGAAGATCCGGTCACATCGAATCGCGCGAACATCGACGCATCGCTCAGTGTGCTCGTCGCGGCACGCGACGCCGGCGTGCGTCGCGTGGTCTACGCCGGCTCCTCGTCGGCGTACGGGAATTCGGAAACGCTGCCGAAAGTCGAGACGATGCCGACGGCGCCGCTCTCGCCCTATGCGTTGCAGAAACTGGTAGCCGAGCAGTACTGCCAGATGTTTACGAGTCTTTACGGCTTCGAGACGGTGACGATCAGGTACTTCAACGTCTTCGGCCCGAGGCAGGATCCATCCTCCCCTTATTCCGGGGTCATCTCGCTGTTCATCAGCGCGTTGTGCGAAGACCGCCGCCCGACGATCTACGGAGACGGCGAACAGACCCGCGACTTCACTTACGTGGCCAATGTCGTCGACGGTGCCCTTCGCGCGTGCCATGCGCCTGGCGCCAGTGGCGAGATCATCAACGTCGCCACCGGCGGCCGCATTTCGCTGAATCAGCTCTTTGAGACCGTGAAGCGCGAGGTCGGGAGTCAGCTGCAGCCAATTTATTCCGAACCGCGTGCGGGCGATGTTCGCGACTCGCAAGCCGACATCGGCAAGGCCGAACGATTGCTTGGCTACACCCCGAGTGTCAGCTTCGATGATGGGCTGGGGCGGACTGTGGCCTGGTACCGCGAATCGATGGTTGCAGGCCGGAAGGCCTGACTGCCGCGACAACTCACGAGCACCGGGCGCCCTCCTCGAAATCGCAGGAGGTCACGCGCCACGAGGAAATGCGCGCCGACCGATGATCAGAGGTGTCATCGGCCGTCGGCAATGCAAGGTTGAAGTGCCGTCTACTCATTCGTGACCGGGTTTTCACACAAGATTGAGGCGACCGTGGATGCCTGATATGGCAGTCGGCGCTCTCGTGCTGTGAACGACGGAGCTCGGCTCAACGTAGTATCTGAGAACCGAATCGGTTCCCTGATCGTCTCATCGTCAACACGGCCACCGGTCCACAACGGGTTTCTCACGGAGGTCTCGCATGCGTTCGACGTTTTTCGCAGCACTTGCGGTGATTCTGTGCGCGACAGCCGGAGGCATACGCGCGCAGCAGCAGCAGTTTCAGCTCTATGCCAGTGTCGCAGACGCATCGGGGAAACCAGTGGACTCACTGGAGCCGAGTGACCTGCGGGTCATGGAAGGTGGTGTCGAAGCGAAGGTCGTCAAGGTCGAGCCGGTGAACTGGCCAGTCAAAGTCCAGTTGCTCCTCGATAATGGCATCGGCCTCGGAGCAGGCAATATCCAGATCCTCAAGGACGGCGTGAAAGGTCTCATCGATGCGCTGCCCGATAATCTGGAAGTCACCATCGTCACGACGGCGCCGCAGCCCCGCTTTCTGGTTCGCCCGACGACTGACAAGGCGGTGATGATTGAGGGCCTGTCTCGTCTGGCGCCCGACTCGGGCGCAGGCCGCTTCGTCGAGTCGATCAATGAAGCGACGCAGCGAATCGAGAAGGACAAGACCGATCACTTCCCGGTGATCATCATGTCCGGCACCAGCTCTGGCGACGCCAATGTGCTGGATCGCGACGTCAAACGGATCTTTGAGCGCATCGAGAAGAAGCCCACAACGGTACACGTGGTATTGCTCAACTCAACCTCAGGATCGGCAAGCGGCGGTGCCAACCAGACGCAGGTCGGGATGGCGGTTACTCAGGCTACGCGAGGGCGCTACGAGAGCATCGCGGCGGCCACTCGGCTCGCGACACTGCTGCCCGAGATCGGTAAACAAGTCGCGGCGAGCGTACAGAAGCAGAGCCATCAGTTCCGGTTGACGGTGGAGCGGCCCGCCGGCGCGAAGGGCGATGTGGGGCAGGTTGGCGCTGGCGCGCGCGCCGGCCTCGTCGTCCAGGGGCTCTCGATGGACGGACGGCTTCCATAAGAGCGTCAGCTCTAAGTCCCAACTCCCAACAGCGATCGTAGAGGCGGGTCTTCAGACCCGCCTGGGATCCTCCGATAAAACGGTCGATGACGGCGACCGCCTCCGACCTGCCGGCCCACGACATCGTGGACGGGTGGACCAGAAGAATCGAGATCTGCGCCCTGATTGCCGCCGGAACGCTGCTTCTGGCGAATATCCATCACATCGTGGCAGCCGCACTCTGGTGGCACTGGTGGTCACCGCTGGTCCTCGTTGCGGCTACGTTGGCTGCCGATCTGGTCTCTGGCCTCGTGCATTGGACCGCTGACACCTGGTTCAGCGAAACGATGCCGTTCCTCGGTCGACGCTTTTTGAGACCGTTCCGCGTCCATCACGTCAATCCGCGCGACTTCCTGCGACGAGATGCAGTCGATTGCAACGGTGATGTGGCGATGTTGAACGTCCCCATTCTGCTTGTCGCCCTCCTGCTCCCGGAAGCCGGCGCAAGTGGAGCGATGTCACTTGCACTCACTGCATTTGCCGCGATCTCCCTTCCCACGAACCAGGTGCATCAGTGGGCTCACATGCCGTCGCCGCCGTCATTCGTTCGCTGGCTGCAGCGCCGCGGCTTCATCCTCGGTATCGAGGCGCACGCCGAGCATCATCGCGATCCACACGTCACCAACTATTGCATCGCGACTGGCTGGTGCAATCGATGGCTGACCGCGACCGGCTTCTTCCCCACGTGCGAGCGTCTCATCACGCACGTCACGGGACTGCAGCCGCGCGCCGACGAGCGGGCGTTTGTCGATCGATGGTGATGCGACCGGCGTCGAGGGCATTCGGGTCGGGGTGGCTGAGCGGCGTTGTCTCCGTCGCCCTTGGAGCAACGGGCCTCGGCGCGGTCTTCTGCTTCCACTATCCGTCGCTCCTCACGATGCCAGAGCTGCGGGCGCTCTATCCCGTCCCGTTCATCAGAGCCCTCCTGCACCTCGTCCTCGTGAGCTCCTTCATTGCGGGCGTCGTCAGTGTGTGCCTGCGTCAACGCAAAATCCTGGGCATGATGGGCATCTCGTTCACACTCGTGGCCGCGTTGTTCGGCGGTTCACGTGTTCCCATCGATGGCGAGCTGCAGAGCGGGCCCTTTCTCGGTCTCGATTGGTTTCTCCTCAACCTGATTGCCTACTCCGCGGTCTTCATACCGCTCGAACGTCTCTTTGCGCGATTGCCAGAACAGGATGTCTTCAGGCGCGGTTGGCGGACAGATCTCGCGTACTTCTTTCTGAGCGCGCTACTCGTGCAAGTCACGACGCTCTTGACGATGAAACCAGCAATGACACTGTTCGCGTGGGCAGTGTCCGGGAACGTGCAGAAGCTGGTGTCGAATCAGCCGCTGGCGATTCAGTTCATCGAGATTCTGGTTCTGACCGATTCCGCGCAGTACTGGATGCACCGAGCCTTCCATCGCGTTCCACTGCTTTGGCGTTTCCACCGCATTCATCATTCAGCCGACGTCATGGACTGGCTGGCCGGCTCGCGGCTGCACCTGGTCGATGTAGCTGTGACACGCGGACTGACCTACGTGCCGATCTATGTGCTCGGCTTCAGTGAGACGGCGCTTATCGCGTACGTCGCATTCGTCAGTATCCAGGCTACCTTCATTCATGCGAATGTCCGGTTCAACTTCGGTCGCCTGCGGTGGGTCATCGCTACACCGCAGTTTCATCACTGGCATCATGGTGCCGAACCGGAGGCCGTGGACAAGAATTTCGCGGTCCACCTGCCGCTGCTGGATCGCCTGTTTGGCACCTGCCATCTGCCCGGCGACCGCTGGCCGGCCTCGTACGGACTGGCGCGAGGCAAGCCGGTACCGTCCGGTTACGTCCGGCAGCTTGTCCATCCGTTCACCTCGAAATAGGGGCGGGTCCCGTAAGAGCCGGATCCTTTATACCCGCCTCAGAGCTCAGGCGCGCGCTGGATAGGTGAAGCACAGGATGTGCGTGGTGTTCACCAGAAAGTGCGTGAGGATTGATGCCTCAATTCGGTCCGTTCGCCAGAAGATCCAGCCGTAACCGACACCAGCAATCATGGCAAGCACGACGGACGACAATCCCCCCGCGTAATGGGCAAGACCGAAGATCACAGCCGCCATCAACAGGCCGGCGATCTCTCTGCCCGATGTCTGAACAGGCGTGGCCAACTCGCCCTGCAGCCGGCGCTGGATCACACCTCGAAAGAGCGCCTCCTCAGGCACGCAGGTGAAGAGCAGGTTGGCCCAGACCCAGACGGGAAAGATCGGCGGCCACTTGAAATCCACCCGTATCTGGCCCATCGACAGCGCGCATGCCGTGAGCACCGCGATCAGCAAGAGCACACCGGGCAGCGTGACTCTCAGCGTCGCGCCCCAATCGACGCGCGACGCCAACACTGGCGGACTGAACGCCAACAAGAACAGACTGACCTGCGCCTTGTCAAAGTTGAGGTACAGCGTGTACGGCACGGCATCCGGGCTCAGCATCACATCTCTGACAACGAGCAGATTTGAAAACCCCGGGACGCTGTGTGCCATCAGCGCGAGCGAGAACACGACAACTGCGATCGTGGTGAGCGCCCGGTGCTGGCGCGCGTCACGATAACAGAGCAGGGCGAACGCCAGAATCACGAGCACGCCCAGTGCCGTAACCACACCGGTCGCGTAGGCGTGAGTGACAGCAACGATCAACCAGGCAATCGATACGGCGTGTCGTAACGGCATTGGCCCCACCGACGGCAGCGGCGGGAGATAGAGCGTCCCGATTGCAAGCGAGAGCCACACGTAGGGCAGCACGCGAAGAGTGTACGCAATTGCTGCCGTGTTCGGCCGCTATGTTGCCCGCAGCGATCAGGCGAATGGATTCTCGTCGGCGCTCGGACCGTAGATGGATGGCACCGGCACATCGAGCTCACGCAGATACACGCTCAGCTGTCCACGATGGTGATACCAGTGATTCAGCATGATCGCTCGCAGCATCGCAAGGCGCGGAATCGCGAGTAGCTCCTGGTCGCCACGCATCATTCGCCATGTGGCCAGAATCGTTGCGTCGTCCATCTTTCCGAGCAGCCGCTTCGCCTTCGCGATGCTGTCGTCCAGCGTTGAGAGCAGTTCCGCAGCGCTTGTGGGTTTGGGATCGGAGAACTGGGGCGCCTGCACGGGCGACGGTTGTGCGACGAACTCCGCAACGCTGCCCGGTACCATCGCAACGTGCAGTGCCAGCTCGCCCAGCGTCCGCGCCTTCGCGTGCGGCTTCCACGAGAGCTTGGCATCGGGAACACGCTCCAGGACTCGACGCGTGGTTGCGGCCTCCTGTTCGAGCTCCTGTAACAGCCCATCGATGAGTGGCATGGTGACCTCCTGTCGACACACGGATCCATTCCGCGCGTCAACCGTATAGACTGCGGGACACCCCGAAAATCATCGGTCAGCACGGGAGGATTCTGATGGCGATTACTGGTGCCCATGCGCTCTTGTACAGCGCGCAGTCCGACGCCCTCCGGGCAATGCTGCGGGACGTGTTCGGTTTCAAACACGTGGACGCCGGAGGTGGATGGCTCATCTTCACGCTGCCGCCAGCCGAACTGGGCATCCATCCGCTCGAGGAGGGAATGGACGCGGTCGGCACCCCGCACAAGCTGAACTTCATGTGCGACGACATTCGCTCGACGATCGCTGACTTGCGAGCGAAAGGCGTCAGCGTTATGGGAGAGCCCAAAGATCAGGGGTTTGGCATCACCGCGTATCTCGATCTGCCTGGCGGTACCCATGTGATGCTCTATGAGCCGCGACATCCGGTCGCGCTGGATACGCGCGCGTCCGTATTGCCGCGCGTCCTCGTGACACTTCTCAGCGAAGCGCTGTACGGACCGTCCGGCAGCGCGTATTTCCTTAACCGCGGCGATCGCGGGTTGTTGTCGTCCCTCGATGCGCTTTCGGCCGAGGCTGCGAGCGCGCGGCCGGGAGGACGGACGTCGGTCGCTTCCCACGTTGAACACCTCCGTTACGGATTGGAATTGCTCAATCGAGCTGCTCGCGGTGAACAGCTTGGCGATGCCGATTGGTCACAGGCCTGGAAGCGTCAGACGGTCTCCGACGATCAGTGGCGCACCCTGCGTGCGGCTCTTGCCAATGAGGCGCAATCGTGGCTGGACCACATGAAACGCCCGCCGGCATGGGACGAAACCGGATGGACCGACGCCGCCTCGAGCATTCCGCACCTCGCGTATCACCTCGGCGCCATCCGCCAGCTCGCGCAGACGGCAAGCGGCCCTCCGGCGACGGCCTGAGCGTGGTTCGCTGATCTTCCAAAATCCGGAGCTGGCCGCGCTCGTTCGCGAGACGTGCGAGGACTGGTCGCGCATCGAAGCGGTCTTCGACGCCCATCGCACGCTGGTGTTCGTTCGGCTCCCATCCGGACTCTATTCAGCTTCGGCCGTCACGCCACTTCCGGCCACGACAACGTGTGCGTTCGAGACAATATCTGCGTCGCCTTCGCCCACCACGAGACGGGAGAAACGTGCATCGCTGCCGAAGTGGCGCACGCGCTCAGCAGGTTGTTCATCCAGTACCGCAGTCGGTCAGACGCACATCCTTTCGGTGCGATGGATCACGGCAGGTCGGCCAGCAGCCGATCAAGTGATGTGGGTGACTTCAATCGCCAACCGTAGTTCACAGGCGCGCGTGGTCCTCGGGCGCGGCAGTTTCGTCGTCTTCAGCTAACCGCTTGCATGTCACCAGGCTACGTCAACAAATGATGCCGCGTTGCCTTGGCCATTTGCTTGCCTTACTCAAAGCGTCCCGGCGGGTTTGTGTCGACCTTTCGTGCACCCAGGCCCGTGGTCAGCCATTTCCCCGCCGGGACTCGTTCGCGCGCCGAGGAACCATGTGGCAGGTCACCGCGCATCGACTTACGTCCCCAATCGTCCGCACGTTCCCGCGTTCATGCGTGAGTGCGCCTGCCAGATGCGGACAGGAGGCTGTTCATGATTCGCATCGTCATCGCGTTTCTGCTGGTGCTGGGGCTCGGTGTTGTCACACGCGCGGCGCAGGACACCACTCGCCGCAGTTCAGCGGCATCGTCTGCTTCGGCATCGGCACCCATCAACCTGAACACGGCGAGCGCGGCGCAGCTCGAAACACTGCCGGGCATCGGCAAGGCGACGGCGGAGCGCATCCTCGAATACCGGCAGAAGAACGGCTCCTTCAAGAAAGTCGAGGACCTGATGAATGTGCGCGGTGTGGGGGAGAAGAGCTTCCTCAAGCTGAAGCCGCTCATCACGGTCTCACCGACAAAGGGAGAGTCGGCCGGCCAGTAGAGGCGTTCGGGTGTGGTCGCGGGCGCTTCTCCGAGCGCCCGCGGCCGCCCGTCGGGCAAATTAGCGGCTACACGCTGCTGGAGATTCTGTTTGCCCTCACGGTCATGTGCATCCTCGCCGGCATCAGCCTTCCTAATATGCTGAGTACGATCGATCGTTCCCGTGGCGCGGGTGCAGCCCGGTATCTCGCGTCGCGGATGGCGCTGGCCAGGACGCGGGCGGTTGGCCGGTCGACGATGATCGCGCTCCATTTCGAGGAGGGACCTCGGGGCACTGCGTTCTCGATTGTCGAGGACGGCAACGGTGACGGAGTGCGGACGCGAGACATCGATCAAGGGATTGATCGCGTGATCGAACCACCGGTGCTATTGTCGGATCTGTTTCCAGGCGCTTCAATCGGGCTTGCCCCCGGGACGCCAGCCACCGACGCCGTCGCACTTGGTGGTACAACAATCCTGTCGTTCAGTCCCAGCGGGACGGCAACCTCCGGCAGTGTGTACGTTGTGGGACGCGATCGTACGCAATGGGTCGTGCGAGTGCTGGGTGTGACGGCCCGTGCACGCGTGCTTCGATACGAGCGCGCCACAGGAGGATGGGTCAGTGCCGACTGAGTCAGATGATCGTCGCCGGAGCGCCCGCTGGGTGCCAGGCCCGACCGACGCGTTATCGCGGGTCAGGCTGCGCGCCGGCCGCGAACTCGCCGTCGTCAACGTGTCGGCTGGCGGAGCGCTGGTCGAAGGCACCACGCGGCTGCTGCCGGGAACGCACGTTGAGGTGCACGTGACGGGAGCGCAGGGTCGTGTTCTCGTTCGCGCTCGCGTCGTCCGTTGCGCCGTTTGGACCGTGACCGCCGACGTGGTCACCTATCGGGGTGCGTTGGCATTCAGCGCGCCAGTCGATCTGGTGCCTGACGAATCATCCGCGTACGAGCCCGGCAAGTTGTTACGACAGATCGACTAGGTGTCGCGATGGCTCTGTCGGCGGAGCCGGCATTGAGCGGCTACCGGTGAGTTCGGCAACCAGCTGCGCCGGGTTGAGCTCATTCTCCCAGCGCGCAACGACGATGGCAGCCACGCCATTGCCGATGAAATTGGTGAGCGAGCGCGCCTCCGACATGAAACGGTCGATGCCGAGGATCAGTGCGAGCCCGGCCACCGGGATCGACGGGACAACAGCAAGCGTTGCCGCGAGTGTGATGAACCCGGCGCCCGTAACCCCGGATGCTCCTTTAGACGTCAGCATAGCGACGCCCAGCAGCGTCAGCTCCTGGCCCAGCGTGAGGTCGATATCGAGCGCCTGCGCGACAAAGATGGCGGCCATGGTCAGATAGATATTTGTCCCGTCCAGGTTGAAGGAATAGCCCGACGGAACCACCAGGCCCACCACAGATCTCGAGCATCCCAGCTTCTCGAGCTTCTGCATCAGCGGGACGAGCGCCGACTCGGACGACGACGTGCCGAGAACCGTGAGCAGCTCGTCTTTGATGTACGCGATGAAACGCAGGATATTGAATCCCGTGAAGGCGGCGATGCTTCCGAGGACGATCAACACGAAGAGCAGGCACGTAAGATAGAAGCTGCCCATCAGCGCTGCGAGAGGTTTGAGCGCCTCGATACCATAGCGGCCGATGGTGAACGCCATTGCGCCGCCGGCCCCGAGCGGCGCCAGCTTCATCAGCGCGTTCATCATGGTAAAGAAAATATGTGAACAGGCTTCGATGAAGTGGTGAACCGTTGCTCCTCGCGGTCCCATATGTGTCATCGCATAGCCGAAAAGAATCGCGACGAACAGGACTTGTAAGAGGTTGCCGGAGCCCGCGAACGCGTCGAAGAACGTGGCCGGGATGATGCTGAGGATGAAGTCGGTGGTCGTTTGGGCAGCCGCGCGCTTCGCGTAGTCCGCGACGGCATTCGCGTCGAGAGTCGCCGGATCCACGTTGAACCCGGCCCCCGGCTTCACCACGTTGATGACGACGAGACCGATGAGGAGCGCGAAGCTCGAGACGACCTCGAAGTAAATGAGGGCCTTGGCGCCGACGCGGCCGACCTTCTTCATGTCACCGGCCCCGGCGATGCCGAGAACGACCGTGCAGAAGATAATCGGACTGATGAGCATCTTGACGAGTGCGATGAACCCATCGCCGAGCGGCTTGAGTTTGACCGCCGTCGCTGGCTGCGCGTAGCCAAGGATGCCTCCCGCAAGTATCGCGAGCAGGACCCAGAAATATAAATGTCGGGTTAGGCGTCTCATGTACGGCCGCCAGTGTATCGCAGCCCCCCGCTCCCATGAGGGAGGCGCTGAAACGACGAATAGTCGCTCGCATGGGTAGGCACTTCTCCGCGGTTCATGCACGTGATCAGTTGTGCGGGGCACGGCCTACCCGCGCCTGATCCTCGAACGCATTTCGATCACGGCGAAAGCGTTGCGTGCGCGAACGTTACCGGCCGCTGGCTACGATGGCACTGCATTTGGTAGGCCACCAGCGGAGGTTTGCCGTGAGCGAATCGTCGGCTGTGATGCGAGGTGGTAGCGGCGTCAATCAACCGCGCGTGGAAGACAACGTCGCGAGCGTTCGGCAGGTCCTCGAGGCGCTTGGGACCGCTCTTGCCAGTCAAGCGCCGCATCACGATCTGGGAGCGACGTTCGAGCAACAGGTTCGTCAGGCGCTGGACCTGCGCGCGGTGCGTCTGCGCGAAGTGCGCGACCGCTACCAGGCCCGGCTGGTCACTCCGACGCGCACGGCAGATTCCATCGTTCTTGGTGTGCCGACTGGCGATCCGCGCGTCCAGGCGGTGCTCGAAGCATCGTGTCAGCCGGATCGGCCGATGGCCGGGCGCGATTACGACGTGCTGGCGACGCTGGCACATGTCGGCGCTCTGGTGCTGGAGATCGGGCGTGGAAGAGCAGTGACCGGGAGCTCCGTACTTGGTGGCGGACCGCTGATCGGATCAACCCAGGTGATGCAGGCGCTGCGTGCGCAGATCGAGCGTGTCGCCGCGACCGACTTCACTGTTCTGATAGAGGGCGAGAGCGGAACCGGCAAAGAACTGGTTGCCCGTCAGCTGCACGATGTCGGCCGGCGTCGTCGAGGTCCGTTTGTCGCCGTGAACTGCGCCGCCGTCGTGGAAACGCTGCTCGAGGCGGAGCTCTTCGGGATCGAAGAACGCACGGCTACCGGCGTGCGCGGGCGGCGAGGCAAGTTCGAGCACGCTGATGGCGGCACGCTGTTCCTTGACGAAGTGTCAGACCTCTCGCTGTCGGCACAGGCGAAGTTTCTTCGCGTCCTGCAGGATCTGGCCGTCGAGCGGGTCGGAGGTCATGGCACTCGTCGCATCGATACTCGCATCGTCGCCGCCACGAACCGGCCGCTTTCGGATCTCGTTGCCCGAGGTCTCTTCCGCGCCGACCTGTACTACCGGCTCAGCGGAGTCGAAATTCATGTGCCGCCGCTGCGAAGCCGTTGCGAAGACGTGCCCGAGCTCGTGCGGTACTTCCTGAGCCGGCAACGCAGCCGTGAGCTGACGCTGTCTACTGAAGCCGAGCATGCGCTGCGCATCTATCCATGGCCAGGCAACGTGCGCGAGTTGGAACGCCTGGTCGAGCGCGCGCTCGCGCTGATGGAATCGGACCGCATCGAGCTCGACGATCTTCCGGCGCGAATCCGCGGCGAGTTCGCGGAAGTGCTGATTCCTTCCATGACCCGTGACGAGACGATGCGCGCCTGGGCGTGTCATTACGCCCGTCTCGTGTTCGAGAAGTGTGGGCGAAACAAGCGTCGCGCCTGCAAGCGGCTCAATATCAGCTATCACACGCTGGAAGCGTACCTCAGAGTCGCCGGCCGGCTCGGCCGAGGACACGCTAAACGTCTTCCGCGCTGGGTCCAGGAGATGACTGCGCCCCGCGTCGAATCGTAGCCGGAACGCCATGCGTGACCTCTGGTATCTCGTTCGCTTCTTCCACGTCGTGCCGCCGGTTCCCTCGATGATGGTGAGCACCTTCGTGGCGTTGACGATCGCATCGGCGCTCGCGATCCTCAGTGATCCACACAGGGCCTCCGGAGCATTAGTGCCGATTCTCGTTCTTCAATCGTTTGCGGCTTCCTCAGGCTTCTCGCTTCCGGCCCGGCGCGGACACTATGACCTGCTGTTCACGCGGGCGAGCAGCCGCACGCTGATCGGCCTGGTCCACTGGGGGATGTCTATCCTCTCTGGCGTGGCGAGTTGGCTGGCGCTCGCGACGGTGGAACTGGTGGTGAGCGCCGGCTCGAGCACGAGCCTTCTCGCATCAGGGACCTGTGCCGCGGTCTTCGTCGTGTCGACGTTGCCGTGGGCATTGACGGTCGCGCTACCGCGATTCTCGGGCGGTATTGGCTGGCTGCTCGTTGCCGTGACAGAAGCCACAACGTTTTCGAGCGGTGTGATGGGTGAGTGGACGGCGACGTCGACTCGGATCGAAGACCTCG
>JBKPNV010000218.1:0-6316 GCA_046732795.1 Acidobacteriota bacterium | reverse complement strand
GAGGCTGGCGAAACCGGCCAGGAGGCTCTCATGTGACGCTGGTCGAGACCGTGCGTCAGGATCGCAAACACGGGCTGACGATCTTCGACCAGGAGTTCACCGAACGTCGAGGGCGACAGCGCCGCGTTCGCAAGTTCGCGTTGTCTTTCCGCACCCTGTCGGTGCCCCAAATGGCTCGCCGCCTCGAGAAGGCGGGCTTCGAGGTCACAGCTCTGCTGGGCGACTATCGAGGAGCACCATGGGATCCTCGCGCGGACGTATGGGTCATACTTGCAAAAGCGCAGTAAGGTCAAAATCAAAAGGCAAGGTCAAGACTACGTCGCCGCGCATGATAGAATACGCGGTCGGTTTTCCTCGTTTTTGTTGGAGTTTCTGCCATGTCTGGCCATTCCAAGTGGCACACAATCAAGCACAAGAAGGGTGCCGCCGATGCCAAGCGCGGTAAGGCCTTCACGCGCATCATCAAGGAATTGACCGTCGCCGCCCGCAATGGCGGTGGCGATCCGAATACCAACCCACGTCTTCGGACCATCATCGCCGACGCCAAGGCGAACAACATGCCGCGCGAGAACATCGAGCGCGCCATTCGTCGCGGCACCGGTGAGGAGCCTGGGGTCTCCTACGAGGAGATCACCTATGAAGGCTACGGACCCGGCGGTGTGGCGATGATGATCCAGGCACTCACCGACAACAAGAACCGAACCGTGGGCGAGATTCGACACCTCCTGGCCAAGTACAACGGCAACCTCGCAGCCGAGAACAGCGTGGCCTGGATGTTCACGCGCAAGGGCCAGGTCATCGTCGAGAAAGAAAAGGCCGACGAAGACAAGCTGCTCAATGCGGCGCTCGATGCCGGCGCCGACGACATGAGCGACGATGGCGGTGCGTGGGAGATCGTCTCGTCGCCCGAGAGCTTCGAAGGCGTGCGCGATGCGGTCAAGGGCCTTGGTGTCGAGCCCGCGAGCGCCGAGGTCGCGATGATTCCGCAGAACTACGTGAAGCTGCAGGGCAAGGACGCACAGGTGATGCTGAAGCTCATGGAAGCGCTCGACGACCATGACGACGTCCAGCACGTCTGGGCAAACTTCGACATCGAAGAGAAGGAGATCGAGGCCTCCCTCGCGTGAGAGTCTTCGGCATCGATCCCGGCTCTGAACGCACCGGCTACGGATGCGTGGAGACGGACGGTCGCCGACATCGCCTGGTGATCTGCGGAGCGATTGCCGGCTCCGCAGGTGATTCGTTTCCTGCCCGCCTCGCCAGGATCCATCGAGAGTTGTTAACGCGGTTGTCGGAATGTCAGCCTGAGTTGGTCGTCATCGAGAACGTGTTCTACGCGTCGAATGCGCGGAGCGCGCTCAAGCTGGGACACGCGCGTGGCGTCGCGATCCTGGCCGCGGTCGAAGCGGGATGCGAGGTGCGCGAGTACACGCCCGCCGAAGTCAAGCGTGCCGTCGTGGGATACGGACGCGCCGACAAGCGCCAGGTCCAGCAGATGATCAAGCTGCTGCTTGGATTGGAGAAGGCGCCCACGCCACATGATGCGGCGGACGCTCTTGCCGTCGCTATCTGTCATGTGCACTCCGGCATCGGGATGCGGGGCTCGGGACTCGGGACTCGGGCTTCCAAGACGGCACTCAAGTCCTGGCGTCATTACCAGCCTGCTTAAGTAGCATCCGGATGCGCCTGCGAACGTCGAACTGTGAATCGCGAATCCCGGATCCCGAGCCCCCGATCCCGGATCCCGGGTCGCGAGTTCCAAGTCCCGGAAAATGATTGCGTTCCTTCGCGGTCGAGTGCTCGACAAACAGCCCAACCGGATCATCCTCGACGTCAACGGCGTCGGATACGACGTGCAGGTCCCGCTCTCGACGTTTTACGAAGTCGGTGAAGAAGGCACTGAGATTTCTTTCCGCATCTACACGCATGTGCGCGAGGACGCCCTGCAGCTATACGGATTTATCTCAGACGTAGAGCGCCAGGTGTTCGAGCGGCTGATCGCCATCAGCGGGATCGGACCAAAGCTCGCGATTGCGATCTTGTCGGGGATGGACAGCCGGGAGCTGATCGTCGCCGTTCAGCGCGCGGATGTGGCGCGTTTGACCGGCATTCCGGGAATTGGCAAAAAGACCGCCGAACGCATCGTGCTGGAGCTGAAGGATCGCTTGACGCAGCTGGCCGCTCCCGCCGTCGTCGGCCCAGCGGCGGCATCTGGCGGCGATCGCCTTCGGACCGATCTGCTCTCGGCGCTGCAAAACCTCGGCTATCATCGGCAGCAGGTTGAAAGGGTGATTACTTCAGTGACGTCCTCCGCCGACGCGTCGGCTGCCAACGTGACCTTTGAGCAGGCGCTGCGAAACGCCCTCCGTGAGTTGATGCGATGACGACGCGAAACGACATCGGTGTGGAAATGCTCGCGGCGCAATACCTGGAATCGGAGCTCGCCGAACATACCGAGCTCGTGGCGCGGACACGCCAGGCCGTCAGCGAGGAGTTTGTTCGCCTGGTGAGCGCCTGCTCCGACGCGCTGCGCTCCGGTCACAAACTTCTCTTTTTCGGCAATGGCGGCAGCGCGGCCGACGCGCAGCATCTGGCCACTGAGTTCGTCGTTCGCTACCGGAAGAATCGCGCGGCGCTGCCGGCGATCGCATTGACGACCGACACGTCCGCCCTGACCGCCATCGGCAACGACTTCGGCTTCGAGGAGCTCTTCGCTCGGCAAGTCGAAGCGCTCTGCCGCCCCGGCGACGTCGCGATCGGCATCACGACATCCGGGAACAGCGAAAACGTGATCCGCGGACTGCGCGCCGCCAAAGCCGCTGGCGCCGTCACCGTTGCGTTTACGGGCGAAGGCGGTGGCCGCCTCGCGGGTCAGGTCGATCGCAGCATCTTCATTCCATCGAAGGCAACGGCTCGCATCCAGGAAATGCATCTGATGCTCGGCCATGTCCTGTGCGCGCTGCTCGAGCAGGAAGCTGAGTGATGACAGATCGCTTTGCCGCGCCCAGCCCGTCCGAAGAGGAAGCGCAGTACGAAGCAGGGCTGCGGCCACGTTCACTGGTCGAGTACATCGGCCAGGATCGCCTGCGCGACAACCTGCACGTCTCCATCGCCGCGGCGCGTGGACGCCGCGAGGCGCTCGATCACGTGTTGCTGTATGGTCCTCCCGGGCTGGGAAAGACGACGCTCGCCTATGTGATTGGCAACGAGATGGGTGTGGCGGTTCGCGCGACCGCTGGTCCGGTCATCGAGCGGCCAGGTGATCTCGCGGGCATGCTGACCGATCTGCAGGAACACCAGGTCCTCTTCATCGACGAGATCCACCGCATGTCGCCGGCCATCGAGGAGATTCTCTATCCGGCGATGGAGGATTACGAGCTGGACATCGTGATCGGCCAGGGGCCGGGCGCGCGCTCGGTGAAAGTGCCGTTGCAGAAGTTCACGTTGATTGGAGCGACCACGCGGGCGGGGCTGCTGACCTCTCCACTGCGCGCGCGTTTCGGCATCGTCCACCGGCTGGACTTCTACACGAACGACGACATCGAAGAGATCGTGCGACGCTCCGCGCGCATTCTCGACGTGACGCTGCAGGACGACGCTGCGGCACAGATCGCACGGCGATCGCGTGGAACTCCACGCGTTGCGAACAGGCTGCTTCGACGGGTGCGAGACTTCGCCCAGGTGCGCGCCGATGGCCGCATCAGCGGCGACGTGGCGCGCAAGGCGATGGATCTCGTCGGCGTGGATGACAATGGCTTCGATGAGGTTGATCGCCGGCTGCTGCAGACGATCATCGACAAGTTCAGCGGCGGACCCGTTGGTGTCAACAGCCTGGCGGCCGCCATCAACGAAGAGAAAGACGCGATCGAAGATATCTACGAGCCCTTCCTCATCCAGGCCGGGTTTCTCGATCGCACGCCGCGTGGCCGCGTCGCCACGCCGCGTGCCTACGAATACTTCGGGCTCACGTCCCCGCGGAGGGATAGTCGACTGTGGTAACCGCTTCGTCGCGTACCGACTGCCGTGCGCGCATTTCCAGCCTCGCCACCTACGTTCCACCGCGCGTTCTCACCAACGCCGATCTCGAAAAGATGGTCGAGACGAGCGATGAGTGGATCCTGCAGCGCACCGGCATCAGAGAACGTCACATCGTCGAGCCTGGTGTCGCCACGTCCGATCTGGCCGCCGAGGCCGCTCGACAGGCGATTACGCGCGCCGGTCTCAAACCAACAGACATCGATTTCATCGTCGTCGGAACGACTACGCCCGACATGCTGTTTCCGAGCACGGCGTGCCTGGTGCAACACAAGATCGGCGCGACACGCGCGTGGGGATACGACCTGTTCGCGGCGTGTTCAGGGTTCACTTACGCGCTGACGACTGCGGCGCAGATGGTGTCCGCCGGCGGCAGCCGTCATGCACTAGTCATCGGTGCGGACGTGATGTCCAGCATCATCGATTACACCGATCGAACCACGTGCGTGATTTTCGGCGACGGCGCGGGCGCTGCCGTGGTCGAAGCGTCGGGCGATCCGGACATCGGCATCATCGATTTCGAGAACTACATCGATGGAAGTGGAGGCGAGTCGCTGTGCATGCCGGCAGGCGGCAGTCTGCGGCCCGCGTCGGCGGATACGGTCGCGCAGCGCCTGCATTACGTAAAGCAAGACGGTCAGGCGGTGTTCAAGTTTGCCGTTCGCAACACCGAAGAAGCGTGCCGGCGGATTCTGCAGCGCAACAACTTGAGCGCCGAGAAGATTGATCTGCTCGTCTCGCATCAGGCAAACCGCCGCATCATCTTGTCGGCGGCAGCGAAGCTTGGTGTGCCGGAGGAGAAGGTCGTCATCAATATCGAGCGGTTCGGCAACACCACGGCGGCCACGATTCCATTGGCGCTGAGCGACGCCGTCGACGCCAGGCGACTGAAGCGGGGCGATCTGCTGTTGATGGTGTCGGTCGGCGCCGGCTTCACCGTGGGATCCGTGTTGCTCAAGTGGGGCTTGAAGGAGTAAATGGGGTCGGGAGTCATTTGATCCGGACACCGCGGGTGTCGAAATCTCGGCATGTCCTCAACAAATGACCCCCGACCCCATTTCAGTCCCCAGACGGGTCGACAACGTCATCTTGAAGGTCGACGGGCGCGAGGTGCGGCTGACGAACCTGCGCAAGCCCTTCTGGCCCGAACTCGGCGTCAGCAAGGGCGACTTGATTCAGTACTACGCCGACGTCGCGCCGGTGCTGCTCCCGCACATCCGGGATCGCGCCATGGTCATGCGCCGCTATCCGAATGGCGCCGCTGGCGCATCGTTCTTCATGAAAGAAGCGCCAAGCCCCCGGCCGCCATGGATCCGTATCTGCGCGATCGATCACGGCGACGGCAAAGTCGTCAACTTTCCGGTGATTGATGATCGGCCGTCGATTCTGTGGCTGATCAATCTTGGATGCATCGATCTCAATCAGTGGTATGCGCGCTGCGACGATGTGCACAGGCCGGACTTCCTGCATTTCGATCTCGACCCCGGCGACGGCGCGACATTCGAGCAGGCGTGCGAAGCCGGTCTCATCGTGCGTGATGCGCTCACCACTCTCGGCATGAAGCCGTACGTGAAGACGACCGGGTCGCGCGGCTTGCACGTCTACGTCGGGTTGAAGCGCGGACCGACGCAAGACGCCGTGCACACGTTCGCGAAGGCGCTCGCAACCGAGCTCACCTCGCGTAATCCCAAGCTGATGACGGTCGGCTACCGCGTCGCCGCGCGGCCGAAAGGGCGAGTCGTGGTCGATTACAAGCAGAACGCCTGGGGACAGACGCTGGCGAGCATTTACTCGGTACGCCCCAAGCCGCGGGCAACCGTCTCGACGCCGGTCACCTGGAAAGAGATCGAAAAGGGCATCCGGATGGAGGATTTCAGGATCGACAACGTGCGACAGCGCATCGCAAAACTCGGCGACCTCTGGAAGCCGCTGCTGACGCAGAAGGAGCGCACCAACCTCGATCGCTTCTTCGGGAAATGACACCGGGTGTAATTTCCTGACCACACATGCGGAAATTACACCCGGTGTCTTTACGCACCAGCGATTTCGATTTCGAGCTGCCGGAGGAGCTGATCGCCCAGCGTCCGGCGGCCGAGCGAGGGCAATCGCGATTGATGGTCCTCCCGCGGCACGCCGGCGCCATCGAACACACATCGTTCGCGCGTCTCGGCGACCACCTCCGCTCGGGCGATCTTCTTGTCCTGAACGACACACGAGTTTTTCCGGCGAGGCTGATTGGCCGTCGTGTACCGAGCGGCGGCGTGGTCGAATGTCTTTTGCT
>JBKPNV010000217.1:0-20973 GCA_046732795.1 Acidobacteriota bacterium | reverse complement strand
GCGGCTTCGTCAGTTCCAGCATCCAGCGGATGTCTACGGCGGCGACGAAGTGCCACGTCGGCCGCATGACGTGCGTGCGCAGGATGTGACCCGCGTCAAACGCGCGATCGATGGCCGCCTCGGTCGTGCTCGCGGGCAATCGAAGACCGAGCGCCCATTTTGCAGGGCCAAATTCCTGCGCCTGCACGGCGCCGAGCCAGGACACGACGTCGGCCGGCCGGCGAAGGCCAGTCTGTGTAATGCATTGGTTGTGGAGTCGCAGGTGCGGAATCGAGATCGCAGTCACGCTACTCTAGTGATGCGCGTACGGAGAGGTGGGTCTTCAGACCGCCCGCATCTTCAGGCCCGCCTGTTGATCGATTCAGCGCCTCGTTGCAATGGCCCTCGTCCAGATGTCAGCTTGTTCCGGTGTCATCGCGCCGTACGGTCGGAGGCGTGCGTCAGTGTACCCAAGTTGATCGATGTCGAACAGGTACTGTTCTCGAGAGAGCAGCGTGCCGCGGCACAGCCGATTATCGGGCTCGGGTTGCTGGCACTGAAGCCGGTCGGTCAGGTCGTTCATGACCAGCTCAGGGATGTCCGCCCGGCGATCCGGATACGCAAACTGAAACAGGATCAGGTAGCTCAGAAGCACCGGCCAGTTATCGCCGAAGCGCTCGAGCAGCCGGTTCCAATTCAGATTGGCGGCTTGCGCGTGAAGCAGATGGAGGACGGCGGCGCCGTCATAGCGTTCGCGCTCCTGAACGAAGGAACTCGACCACAGCAGCTCCTCCGGCGGACAGAGCGACACGGCAATACCAAAGACCTCCGCCGGCACCGCATGAAGGAACCAGCGATCGTCCACGCGCACGATCCCGTTGCCCGAGCTGAAGACCACGTCGATGTATTGATCGTCGCGATGCACTTTGCCCAGCCAGTGTGGAAACGGCACGTCGACCCGATACCCCGCATCGGAAAACGTCGCGAGCGTCCGCTCGAGGTCCTCACGACGAAGCATTACGTCGAGATCCTTCGTGTCGCGATCGCGCCCGGTGTACCGCGAGTGCGCGAAGGCACCGCCAATGAGAAACGGCACGCTCGCCGTTTCGAGGAGCCCCAGCGCATCGACGTAGAACGCCAGCAGCGGATCTCCCGCCATTGGAATGCGGCCGGTGTTCACCGGCTCTGTCACACATTCACGCTCAGGCATCGACGGCGACCTCCAGTACCAGGAACGGCTGCCGTCCCGGGAACGTGCGCTGCAGAAGCGGCAGTGAAACGTTGTAGACCGGGACGTCGTTCTTGGTACGACCTTCGTGTCGACCGCGATGCGCGTGCCCGTGCACGACGAGGGAAACGGGGAAGCGGCTAATCGGTTCCTCGAGACGACTGGAACCGACATAAGGATAGATTTCGAGCGGTTCGCCCTCGACCGTCTGCCGAATAGGAGAGTAGTGCAGCAAGACGATCTGTTTGGTCGAGCGCAGGCGCGCGAGCGAGGCTTCGAGCTTCAGCGCTTCGTTGACGGCCTCGTGCACGAATTGCTTGATCGTCGGTTCACCCCACGGGCCGAGCGCGGCAGTGCCGAATCCACCTGCGAATCCTTTGACCCCCGCGATCCCGATGCCATTCACTTCGCACGCTTCGCCATCGAGCATCGTGAGACCGGTGTCGCTGAGGATGTGGGAGACCTCGTCCTGGTGGCCCGATTCGAAGTCGTGGTTGCCGAGGACAGCGATGGCGGGGACTCGCAGCACGGAGAGCTCGCGCGCGAGCACTCGCGCTTCTTCCGCTTGCCCTGTATCGGTGAGATCACCGGCGAGCAGGACCATATCCGCCGCTTCCGAGATCTGCGCGAAGAGACTCTGGAACTTGCCCGCCGACGTGCGTGTGCAGTGAAGATCGCCGAGCGCCGCGATGCGTACGGGCTTTCGCTGCGTTGTCACGATCGGGGCCTCGCCGTGTGGCTGAGCGTTCCGCGGCATGGTCGGCATCTCGTCCTGCAAACAAGGTGCCTGCATAATCGTGTGCGAACGGCTGTGTTACGGTCGCTATCCGCATCGAGACGGCCATCTTCTCGTAACGACGTTAGCCACGAGCCTGACCGGCTTCGGATTTCCGTTTGTGCACCTCCTGCCATCGCACATCGTCGGAGCGCTGCTCGCGCTCGCGATGTCGGTCCTGGCCCGCTAGATGGCCCCCGGTCGGCACGCGACGTAGGTCATTACCGCGATCTCGGCGCTTTATTTCAATGTCAATGTTTTCATCCTACAAACGTTCCGGACGGTCCGGCGCTTGCGGCCTGGGCGCCGCACAATCCGGACGGCCCTTTGCCATCACGCAGCCGATCGTGCTGGTGGCGTTTCTGATCCTCGAATCCCTCGCGGTGGTCAGGTTTCGCGAGAAGGCAGTGGCGATGGCTCGGCAGTCGGTTGTGTGAGCTTCTGTTCGAAGTGTGTGAGGATGCTCGCCTGACTCGGGAGAATCTTGCGCGCCGCCGTTGCAAGATCGAACCACCCTGCGCGATCCACCTCGGGAAACGACCTGCGGTTGCCCGACCTGGGTGGCCATTCCATCTCGAAGAGATTGCTCGTGAGCGACGCCGGATCGAACTCGCTTTCCACGGCCCAGACGTGGACGATTTTTCCCCCGGTTTGATGCACCGGCGCGAGCGGAATGAATGGGCCAGACGGGCGGGCGCCCGTTTCTTCTTCCACTTCCCGGCGCGCAGCAGTCAAAGTGTCTTCATGCTCCTCGACCTCGCCCTTGGGAACGGTCCACGCGCCCTCATCCTTCCGTGCCCACAGGGGACCGCCTGGGTGAACCAGCAGCACTTCGAGAAAACCCGCCCGCCGTCGAAACAACAGCAGGCCGGCACTTTGTTTACGGGACATTACGTATGCCCCGGCCTTCGCCAGAGGGCGACGAGGCCGACTACACCCGCGAGGGCAGCGAGTGCAAGCACGGTGCGGCCGGCCAACGCCTGAGCCGGCGGCTGGTGGGCGCCGGTCCATATCCATCCCATGGCCGACAACCCAATCAGCACGAGGATGAAAAGCGAGGCGGCAAGCCGGATCGCTTTCACGAGCGTCGATTCTGGCTGCCTATTGAACCGGTGACCATAGTTGTTTTGTAGGATTGGGGCCTTTCATACAGCGCCTCTATACTCTCGAAGTATCTGGCTTTCCCTCGGAGTCAGCGCGCGAAGCGCGCGGCGGCGCCAGACCCTGAACCAGGAGCACTGGCCATTCATGAGCGTTGCGCACGCCAGCGACCGTCACGATGCGTCCTTCATGGATCGCCTCAATGGATCCCAGCATGAAATCGCGTTGCGGCTGTTCATGGTGATCGTGTTGGCCCATTGGGGCGAGCACCTGCTGCAGGCGTTCCAGATTTACGGGCTCGGCTGGCCGGTACCTGAAGCCCGCGGACTCGTTGGTTACTTCTTCCCGTGGCTGATTCAGTCGGAAACGCTGCACTACGGCTACGCGCTCGTAATGCTTATCGGGCTCTGGACGTTGCGGCGCGGATTCGGCGGCGTCCAGGATCGCCGATGGTGGACCATCGCGCTCGCGATCCAGTTTTTCCATCACGTCGAGCACCTGCTCCTCATTGTTCAGGCCACCACGGGCCACAACCTGGGCGGAAGGCCGGTGCCGACCAGCCTCGTGCAGATGTGGGTGCCACGCGTCGAGCTCCATCTGTTCTACAACACCATCGTCTTCATCCCGATGGTCGTGGCGATGTACTACCACATGTTCCCAACGACGGCGGACGCCAGGACTCAGAAGTGCACGTGCAATTGGGAGCACGGAGTGACCGCTTCGGTGTGACACCGTCACTGCCATCGGACATCCTGCGGTGGCGACTGATCGGCCGTTTCCTGCGGTGGCGGTATGCACGCACGGCGCTGCAGCTCGTCCTGTTGCTGGTCGCATCTCTCCTCGTCTTTCACGGCATCTTCGGTCCGCAGGTCGCGCCGGCGAATCTCGCCACGGTGCTTTCCTGGGTGCAGTATCGCGGATGGCTCCTCATCGCGCTGCTGGCGGCCGGTAATCTGTTCTGCACTGGCTGTCCATTCATCCT
This sequence comes from Acidobacteriota bacterium, assembly GCA_046732795.1. Classification (GTDB taxonomy): domain Bacteria; phylum Acidobacteriota; class Vicinamibacteria; order Vicinamibacterales; family UBA2999; genus Gp6-AA40. The sequence continues at coordinate 16,908 of JBKPNV010000217.1, read as the reverse complement.
GGTGCGCGACACCGGCCGTCGTCTCAGGATGCCGTCGTGGCGTTGGCCGCGATGGCTGCGTGTGAAGTGGATCGGCATCGCATTGCTGGTCGCGGTGCTGTTCGTCTACGAGCTCTACGATCTCTGGGCACTGCCGCGCGCGACGGCATGGCTCGTAGTCGGCTATTTCGCCGTCGCTCTCGTGATCGATCTTCTCTTTACGGGCGCAAGCTTTTGTAAGTACGTATGTCCGATCGGACAGTTCAGCTTCGTTGCCGCGACGATGTCGCCGCTCGAATTGCAGGTGAAGCAACCAGACACGTGCCGGACCTGCCGCACCGTCGACTGCATCAAGGGACGGCGCGATCCGGCGCTTCCGGCGCGCGTCGTCCGCCGCGGGTGTGAATTGGCGCTGTTCCTCCCCGCCAAGACCGGCAATCTCGATTGCACTTTCTGCCTCGACTGCGTTCATGCGTGCCCGCACGACAACATCGCCATCGCGACGCGCGTGCCCGGCCTCGAGCTGATCGATCCACGCCGACGGTCCGGTATCGGATGGCTGCCGCGGCGGCATGACGTCGCCGCTCTGGCCGTCGTGTTCGTGTTTGGCGGATTGATCAACGCGCTCGGGATGACTGCCCCTGCCCGGATCGCGGAAGAGAGTCTCGCGCGACTGCTCGACGTGCAATCGGAGGGGCCGGCGCTGGCCATGTTGTTCGCGATCGTGCTCGTTCTCGCACCGTTGGTGCTGATGTCGGTTGCGGCCGCCTTCACTGCCGGGCTCACCGGTCAACGCCTGTCATCGACGCTCGACATTGCGAGCCGCTATTCGTATGCGCTCATCCCGCTCGGGTGTGGTGTGTGGCTCGCGCACTACGGCTTCCATCTGCTCACGGGTGCACTTACGATCATCCCTGTCACACAATCTGCCGCCATCGACCTTCTCGGTCGGGCGGCGCTCGGCACACCCCTGTGGCAATTGACGGGGCTACGACCCGGGCTGGTGTTTCCGTTCGAGGTTGGCGTGATTCTGATCGGCGCGCTGGGATCACTGGTGATCGCGTATCTGATTTCAGAACGAGACCATGGTGAGTTCACGATCGCAGCCACGATCCCGTGGATGCTGGTGACAGTCACGCTGACCGTTGCCGCTCTTTGGATAACGTCGCAACCGATGGATATGCGCGCGGTCGCGTTCCCCGGATGAGATGCGTCTTCATCACCGCCGTGACGGCGTGCGTGCTGCTCGCGTCGCGCGCCGTCTTCGCGCACAATGGCCCACCGTATCCGATCGTGTCGAACCAGTCGGTCGGGGCATACCGCGTCTCGGTCTGGACCGATCCCGATACGACTGACGATGACACCGCCGGCGGGCAGTTCTGGGTGATGATCGACCTGGCGAACGCGGGCGGAGCGGTGTCGTCCGACGTGCACGCCGATGTGACGATTCGCCCTCTCGATCGTGCTGGCGCCTCCTCAACGGCGCGCGCCGCTCCAGTCAGCGGGGACCCGGCCCGCCAGTTTGCAGCGTTGCGAATGGACCACGAAGGACGTTTTGCCGTGCGCGTCGATGTGGAGGGCGCGCCTGGGCGCGTCAATGTCGATTCTGAAGTTCTGGCCACCTACGACCTCCGTCCGTCGCGCCTTACGCTCGTGCTGTATCTGCTCCCGTTCGTCCTGACCGGCTTTCTTTGGACGACATTTCTCGTGCGCCGCCGCCGCGCTGCCGGCCTTCGCGCGGCGCCCTGATTCTCACACCGCGGTAGTCACCGCGGATGAGATGTGAGACTGTAGCAGAGCTTCTCCCTGCGCTCACACGATAGGGATTCACCATGAACGAATTCATCGAGATCAGATTTCGACGGAAGGGGAAGCCGTTTCCGTTGAAGCGACAAGTGGAGGGAGGAATCGAGTTCGACGAGGCGGATCCCGTTGAACGCACGGTGGGGATCACCTTCGACACCGCGAGCGCGGCCACGCGCGAGAGGATGAACAGCATTCGCCGGGTGCAGGGCTGGGAGCCGGGACAGTTCAAACTGAATGTGGCGGTGGAAGACGGGGCACTCGTGCTTCGCGGCGTCAACGAACATGCACTGCCTGAAGGTCTCTACAGGGTGAAAGTGGAGATCGAAGAGGCCAGGACGCCGCGCAAGTTCACGCTCGCCGACGTCGACCATAACGGCCACGCCGTGATCGACATGGACGTGCAGCTGGACGAGCGCAGCGTGAAGGTCGACCTGGATGACTGCGACGACGATATCCGGGAGCTGCTCGATCGGTCGACAATCGACGATGTCGCGGCGGTGACGTGGCTGGAGGATGGCAGCCGGCGGCCGACGCGACAAGCGTGTTTGCTCAACGTGCTCGCGAGTCTGCGCACGCGCCCGACCGGCCGTTCGCCGCTCGTGAGGCTGATCCACGATGTGTATTACGTGGCCAACGATCGGATTTACACCAAAGTCGACCGCTCGCTCGTCGACACACTGCGCGCGCTGGCGGATGACCCGGCAAAACCATTCTATGCAGAAGGGACACCCCGCGCGGCCGTGCACGGCCGCCTGTTGAGCGGGTTGCCGGAGCCACCCGACGTGAAAACGCGCTTCGTCACGTTGTCGAGTTTTCGCGGTGAGGGGAGACCCTCGATGCAGGCAGTCGTGGTGATTCCACCGGCGGATCTCCCGCACACCTACGCCGAATTCGATCTCGATCTTGGCAACCCACTGCAGGACGTGCTCGGATTCTTCGTGCATATGGGCGAATTGCTTGACGGCAGGCCGACCAACCATCTGGACATGCGCAAAGTGCTGGCGAAAGCCAAAGCGTCGGACTATCTGTACTACACGGTGGTCGCTACTTAGTCGCGGTAGCCGGCGTCTGGGCTATGATCGCCGGCCAGTGGTTACGACCCAGGGCTGTGATCGATGGGTTACGGCTCTGTCAATTCGATCCCTCGGAGGAGAGGCCAATGGCGAAATGGATAGCACTCGCGATCGTCGTAATGGTGATGGCGGCGACGGTGTCGTTCCAGGTGTCGGCACAGCAGAATCAGATGAGCTTTTTCGTGACCAGCGCCGGCTCAGGCAACGGTGCCAACCTGGGCGGACTTGCGGGTGGCGACAAGATCTGTCAGACGCTCGCGGCAGGAGCAGGTGCAGGCGCCAAGACCTGGCACGCGTATTTGAGCACGAAGGGGGCGGACGGAAAGCCGGGAGTCAACGCCAAGGATCGCATCGGCAATGGTCCCTGGTACAACGCCAAAGGCGTGATGATCGCCAAGAGTGTTGCGGACCTCCACTCCGATTCGAACAACATCAAAAAAGATACGGCGCTGACAGAGAAAGGGACTGTCGTCAACGGTGTCGGCGACACGCCGAACCAGCACGACATCCTGACTGGCTCGCAGGCGGATGGAACGCTGCAGCCTGGCGACGGCGATACCACTTGCAATAACTGGACGAGCAACAGCGATGGCAGCGGATCGGCGCAGCTCGGACACGTCGACCGTATGGGTCGCGGCGCGACCGCCAGCTCGTGGAACTCCGCGCATCCCTCGCGCGGGTGCTCGCAGCCCAATCTCATAGCGACCGGCGGGAACGGATATCTGTACTGCTTCGCGACGAACTGACGTCGAAGTGGAGAGTTGAGAAATGAAGAGCAAAGACAAAGAATCGGCTGCGAAGAAAGCCAGGGATCTGGTTCAGGTTGCCGAGCGCGCCCACAAGGAGGCTGCACGGAAGGCAGACGCCGCCGATGAGGTGTCCAAGCAGGCAAAGTCAGCACTCAAGCAGGCCAAGAAGGAATTCAAGGTAGCGAGCAAGTCCGCACGTGAGGCGCGCGACGCCGCCGACGAGGCTCGCTCGGTTTACAACAAGGCGGCAAAACGATCGGCAAAGGCGGAGGCCAAGCTTGGCAAGTCGCGGAAGAAAGCGGCCGCAAAGGAGGTACCGCCAGCGGTGAAGGAAGCGACGGAAAAGACGGCTGCTGCGAAGCCTGTCGCTGCGAAGCCGGTTGCGGCGCCAAAGCCCCGAAAGAAGAAGGCCGCGAAGAAAACGCGCTCCAAGGCGACCAAAGTTGCGGCGACCAAGGCCGCGGCGACTCGTCCGAGCGTCGAAGAAAGCGCTGCTGCCGAGGATAGCTTCGTACTCGATGAGTCCGGACTCGACGTCCAGTAGCTACGGCACTGCCTCAGACGCGTCGCTAGTACACGGCCTCTGGCCTGGCTTCGCGGGCGGCCTTCCTGACTGGGAAACGTGAACTCACGTCGTCGAGCATCCAGGCGGCCAAGATCGCTATCGAACAACGAAGCGCTCTTCATGTAAGAGCGCTCCTCCTGCGTCGCGTACCTCGATCGTCCAGGTGCCGCGTCTCTCGGCCGCTACGGTGTTGCGGCTGAAGGTGCGGTAGCCCTCACTGAAATTGGCGCCGACGCGAAGGTCCACCGATCGTCGCAGATCGCCATTGAGATACCAGCGGTGCTGCACGGTGGTATCGCGTGGCGATTTCACGCGCGTGTAGAAAATGAAGACGCCCGGCTCGGCCGGGCTCTCCGCCGCCGAGCATCGCCAATTCGAAAGCGACCGGCACAGCTGTGACTCGACGAGCGTCGCCGAGCCGTTTGACGTCGTGCCCGCGGCCGTGGTGCGCGTGGCCGGCACCGATGGTGGTTTGGCAGCCTCGATAGCTCCGGATCTCTCAGAAATCGGCGCGACGGCGGATGGATTCGGCGCAGCGCTGGCGGCCGGCTCACGAGGGGGCCCGCCCGGAGCAGGCGCCTCGACGGAGGACGTCTGGGGGGCGGCCGCCCGTGTGGCCGATTCGCTGGAGCGTGACATCCGACTGGCGAACAGAATCATCAGACCGAGCAGGATGGCGCTGCCAAGGCCGACCCAGATCGCACTCCGATGGCGCGACGATTTCTTCGCTTGGATCGGAACGCGCGATTCCTTCGCTTGCACCGGAACGGCGGCAGCGGCGGCATTGACAGTCCGAGTACGCAGCGTGTCGTGATCGATGCGCGGCGACGACGGCGAGACCGGCGGCGTTCGCGATCGGACGGGAACTGTCGCAGATGGTGCGGCCGCAACTGGCGGCGGCGGTGCGGCGCTCACTGGCGCACGTGGCGCAGCGTGCATCGGCGCGGCGGGAACCGGGGGCGCGGGCGCGTGTGATGCGGTAGCAGGAGTTTTCGGCGGGACGGCGACCAGCTCGAACGGTCTGCCGGTGGCTGCGCAGAAGTCTTTCAGGTTCTGGCCACTGGTGAGCACGAGAGGATTCTCGGGCGCGAGAGTGGACCGTGCGATCGCATACGCTCGCCGGTAACACGACTCAGCTTCAGAGGCATTCCCCGTGCGCTCGCAGACAATCCCGAGGTTGTTGAGTGTGTTGGCTAGATCCGGATGAGTGGAACCGAGCCGTGCCTCCTGGAGCGTGGCCGCCTGGCGCAGCAAGCGCTCCGCTGAGGCAAAATCCTGCACCGACGCCGATTGTTCAGCGGCGTCAAGAATTGCGCGAACCTCAACCACTGGTTCCGCCATAGTCCTGGGTGAGAGTACACCATGGAACCGAACGATCGCCTGGAGCTGTTCTTCTCCCAGTCGCTGGACGGCTTCTTCTTCATGATGCTCGACGAGCCAATCGTGTGGAACGACTCGATTGACAAGGAAAAAACGCTCGACTACGTCTTCGAGCATCAGCGCATCACGAAGGTCAACGACGCTCTCCTGGCGCAATACGGCGCTCCGCGTGACGTGCTCCTCGGCATGACCCCTACTGACCTCTTCCGGCACGACCTGGCGTACGGCCGCAAAATCTGGCGGGAGTTCTTCGATCGCGGCCGGCTGCACATCGAGACCGATGAGCGACGGGTGGATGGAACGCCGCTCCCAATCGAAGGGGACTACCTCTGCTTTTACGACGAGCAAGGGCGGATCACGGGTCACTTCGGCATCCAGCGTGATGTGACCGAGAGGAACCGTGCCGACGGGGCGCTCCGGCGATACAACCGGCGGCTGCAGACCCTCCACGACATCCACCTCGACATCCTTGGCTCGCGCTCGTCGCACGAGATCGCACAGGCGGCCATCCGTCACGTGCAGAGCCTGATTCCGTGCCGGCGCGTCAGCGTCGCCGTCATCGACGTGGCACGCTCGACCGGGCAGCTCATCGCGGTGCACGACGATGAAGGCCGGCCTGAACCGCGTGAAGGGACGGTCATTCCGCTGGAAGAATTCGGCGTCGTCGACGATCTGCGGGCGGGGCTCGTGCGCAACCTGACGGGACTCGAGAAAGTGTCAGGTGCCCTGCAGGCGCTCAAGAGATCCGGACTGCGTTCGTTCATCAACGTGCCGCTTCTGGCCGATGGCGAACTGATCGGCGTGCTCAATGTGTCGTCCATCGAAGAGGCGGCGTTCGGCAACGAAGCCATCGAGATCGCGCAGCAAGTCGCCAGCACGCTGGCCGTTGCGCTTCGCCAGGCGCAGCTTCGGGAGCGCATCGAACGTCACGCCAACGAGCTCGAGGACCGGGTGGCGCTGCGGACGGCCGATCTCGAACGGAGCGAGAACCGGCTGTCGGCGATCCTCAATGCCTTGCCGGACCTCGTGTTCGTCACCGACCGCGATGGACGCTACGTCGAAATTCTGACTTCGCGGGAGGATCTGCTGTATCGCCCGGCGCGCGAAATGCTCGGAAGACGATTTCATGATCTGCTGCCGCAGCCGATTGCCGACGCACACCTGCGACTCGTGCGGCAGACGCTCGATACCCGCATGAGTCAGACGCTGGAGTACTCGCTGAGCGTTCGCGCAGGCGAGCGATGGTTCGAAGGGCGCACCGGAGTCATGGGCCTCGAGATCGACGGCCATCCCGCCGTCACGTTCATTGCGCGCGACATCACCGACCGCCGGAGGGCCGAGGAGCTCGAATCGCAGAACGTCTATCTCCAGCAGGAGTTGAGTGTCGAACGGAGCTTCGGCGAGATCGTAGGGCAGTCGCCGGTGATGCAACAGGTGTTTCGAGCGATCGAACGCGTCGCCGATACCGACTCCACGGTGCTGCTGCTCGGCGAGACCGGTACGGGCAAGGAGCTGATCGCTCGGGCCATTCACCGGTTGAGCCGGCGCCGCGACGCCGTCATGGTGAAAGTGAATTGCGGCGCGTTGCCTTCGAGCCTTGCCGAGAGCGAATTGTTCGGCCACGAGCGCGGCGCCTTCACCGGCGCCGTCCAGCAGAAACGCGGACGGTTCGAGCTCGCCAACAACGGCACGATCTTTCTCGACGAAGTGGGCGAGCTGTCGGCCGACGTGCAGGTCAAGCTGCTTCGAGTACTGCAGGAGCAGGAGCTGGAGCGCCTCGGCAGCACACGTCCCACGAAGGTGAACATTCGCGTGATTGCCGCAACCAATCGCGATCTCCAGCACGAGATCCAGCGGGGAGGCTTTCGCTCGGATCTCTTTTATCGCCTCAACATCTTTCCGATCCACATGCCGCCGCTCAGGGAGCGAAAAGAGGACGTGCCGTTGCTGGCGGCGCATTTCGTAATCGATTTCGCGCGAAGGATGGGGAAGAGCGTCGATCGAATCGGCGCCCTCGCAGCGTCGCGGCTCGCCGCGTACCAGTGGCCGGGCAACGTTCGAGAACTCGCCAATGTGATGGAGCGCGCCGTCATTTTGTGCGAAGGGCCGATCATCCAGGACGAGCACATCGGCGTCCTCGGTCGCACCTCGCGGCCGATCGAGTCGGACGTGTTTCTCACACTCGAGGAAATGGAACGTCAGCACATCAAGCGCGCGCTCGCGCTTACTGGCGGCGTGCTGGCCGGGCCCCAGGGTGCCGCTCGCCTCCTCGGGATGCGTCGCTCCACGGTATGGTCGCGAATGCGCAAGCTCGGAATTCAAGGCGCCCGCGATTAGCGCGGTTCTCAAAATGCTCCGCCTCGCGGCTTGAACCAGATCAAGAGTTGGCGCTGATATATCGGTACTGCTGCCGAAATGTCAGCACATCGCGCGTCGGCTGCGCGCTCGCCTTTGCTCGACAGACCCACGTAAGTCGCTGACACAACGAGTATTACTGACTTGCACGGGTGACACTTCCTCGCGTGGCACATTGCTCGCTCTGCTAAGTGCCATGTCGCGACTTGGTAGCGACATGAAAGGAAGTGGGGAGGCACATGTTTACGCGCAGGCAAGCGATTCGATGGGCCGAACTGTGGCTGTCGTGCTGGAACGACGGCGATTTCGACACATTGCTCGCCATGCATAAAGACGGGGTCCGCTTCGGCGAGTGGAGCAGCCCCAGCACCGGTGAGTCGCGAGTAGATCGCAAGGAAGCGATGAAGCGCCACTGGGCAGCCATACCGTTCGGTCTTCATTCCGTACCAGGTGAGCTCGATGAGGTCGCGTGGGATCCAGAGTCACGCGAGATCACGATTGTTTACGTTGCCGACTTCGGCTTTTCACGGGTGCGTGGCTGCGACTTCGTCGCACTCGATGCCACCGGTCGAATCATTGCGGGCGAAACGTGCGTGGGGTCGATTGTCGAAATCTCTGCGGCGGCGTCGCAGTCGCACGCTCGCGAGTGGGCTCTCAGCGAGAGCGCAGGAGGACGATGATGGGAATCGAAACAGCACGAAGGACGATATGCCACGTCGCAATTGCGGTGGCGACCGCACTCACGGTTGCGAGCGTGGGCGCCGGCGCACAGACGGTGAGCGCCCGGGAAACGACGCAGTCGGTGCAACGCGCGCTCGAGCGGTTGCCCTACTACGGCGTGTTCGACTTCATGGCCTTCAATGTCGAACGCGGCACCGTCACGCTGACCGGGTACGCGTATCACGGAAGCCTGAGGAGTGCCGCCGAATCGGCAACCCGCCGGGTCTCCGGCGTGGATGAAATCGCCAATCAGGTCGAGCTGCTACCGGCGTCGCAGAACGATGACCGCATCCGGTGGGCGACCTTCTACCGGATCTACACGGACGCGTTTCTGTCGCGGTATGCCCCCGGCGGACCCGATCAGATCCGCCGTGAGCTGTACGACTCACGACGATTCCCTGGCATGCATCAGCCGCTCGGCATGTATGCCATCCACATCGTCGTGCGCAACGGGCACACGACTCTGTTCGGTGTCGTCGACAACACCGGCGACCGTCAGATCGCAGAGATGCGGGCCCGCGAAGTGACCGGGGTGTTCTCGATCGAAAACGCGATAGAGGTGGCGAAGAAAGCCGTCAACACGGGCGAGTAATTAACTGGTCAGGCGGGTCTCGAAGACCCGCCTCTACCTTCGATAGGAGCGGCGGGTCTTCACATCCGCCGAAAGCCGACAGGTCGTAGCGGCGGGCTTTCACGCGCGCCCACTTAGATGGTAGCGGCGGTCGTTTGATCGCCGACGACCGAAGAGGACAACCATGTTACCGAGAGTGTCGAGAACGGTTCTGGCGTCAGTGGTCGCGGTCGCGGTGACGACCGCGCCGGCAGCGAGGACGTCCGCTCGCGCGCAGGAAGCTCCGATTGCACCACAGCTCACCGGGCTGGGTACGCTGCACATGCCGGTCACGACGTCAGTGACCCAGGCGCAGCGCTTCTTCGATCAAGGAGTGCGGCTGCTGTATGCGTTCAATCATGCCGAATCGATTCGTGCCTTCCGTGAAGCCGCGCGGCTCGATCCCGGTCTTGCGATGGCGTATTGGGGACAAGCGCTGGCCCTGGGGCCCAACCTCAACGCGCCGATGACGCAGGACAACGGCCGGCAGGCGTATGCAGCGATTCAACAAGCGGTCGCCGGAGTCGCACGTGTGACGCCGCGCGAGCGGGCGCTCATCGAAGCGCTCTCGCGCCGGTACGCCGCGGACGGCACCGGCGATCGCGCCGCCCTCGATCGAGCGTATGCCGTTGCCATGCGTGCGGCCGCCGAGCGTTTTCGGGACGATGCCGATGTCCAAACGCTCTTCGCGGATGCGCAGATGAACACGATGCCATGGGACTACTGGCAGAAGGACGGCGCTGCCAAGCCGGACACGGCGCTGGTTCTCGACGCTCTCGAACGCGTCATCGCGAGACAGCCTGACCACGCAGGGGCACTGCACTACCACATCCACCTGCTCGAGGCTTCGGCCGATCCAGACAGGGCAGCAGGGAGCGCTGATCGTCTCGGCTCCTTGATGCCAGCCGCCGGACATATGGTCCACATGCCCGCGCACGTCTACATCCGTGTCGGACGCTACGCGGATGCGGCGGAAGCCAACGTGCGCGCCATTGCCGCCGACGAAGACTACCTCGCGCAGTGCCAGGCACAAGGGCTATATCCAGTCAGCTACTACCCGCACAACCTGCACTTCCTCTGGGCAGCCGCTACCCTCGAGGGACGCCGCGCGGTTGCCGTGGATGCGGCGCGCAAGCTTGCCGAGAAAGTGCCGCACCATCACGCCGGCAAGCTTGCGTGGACGGCTGACTTTCCAGTGACGCCGATGCTTGCCTACGCACGGTTCGGGATGTGGCAGGAGGTGCTGACCGAGCCGCAGCCGCCGGCTACCGAGCCGTACGCGATGGGCGTCTGGCACTACACGCGCGGGCTCGGGTTCGTTTCGCGCGGACGTCTCGACGCGGCTGCCACGGAGCTTGCCGCACTCGCGACCGTCATGAAGCACGAGGCGTTTGCGACGACGTTGAAGGAGTTGCCCTTGCTCACGAATCTGAAGATCGCGTCCCGCATTCTCGAGGGTGAGCTCGGGATGAAGCGAGGCAACGCGGACGCGGCGATTGCCTCGCTCCGCGAGGCGGTGACGATCGAAGACGGCATTCCGTACAGCGAGCCGCCGATATGGCACCATCCCCCGCGTCAGATCCTCGGCGCGATCCTGCTCGAGGCGGGGCGACCCGCCGAGGCCGAGGCGGTGTACCGCGAAGACCTGACGCGCTTCCGCGAAAACGGGTGGTCGCTCTTTGGACTCACGAAGAGCCTCGAGGCGCAAGGGAAGCCGGCCGAGGCGCTCGCCGCGAGCCAGCGGTTTGAAAAAGCGTGGGCGCGAGCGGATGTGCAGTTGTCCTCGTCGCGAATCCTAACCGGCAGCGCCGTCACGGCACCGCCATCATCGTCAGTGCGCGCGCACCATGCCCATCACCCGGGTGTCGCATCGGCGGCGCGGTACGTCGATCTTTCAGATGGTACGAGGCTGATGTACATGGAGCAAGGCGATCCGGATGGGACGCCCGTCGTCCTGCTGCACGGGTACACAGATTCGATGCGGTCTTACGAGCGAGTCTTGCCACACCTGCCGCCGTCGTTGCGCGTGTTTGCGGTCACGCAGCGCGGACACGGTGATTCGAGCAAGCCTGAGGGCAGTTACGCGTCCGATGTGTTCGCGCGCGACGTAGCTGGGTTCCTCGACGCCCTCGCCATCGAGCGCGCGGTCATCGTCGGGCATTCGATGGGATCGACAGTTGCGCAACGTTTTGCCGTGGAGTACCCGGAGCGCACGCTCGCGCTCGTGCTCGAAGGTGCGTTCATGCCTCGCCCCGCCAATGCCGCAGTCAGCGCTTTCCTGAACGAGGTGTCAGCGTTGACGGATCCGATCGATCCGTCGTTCGTTCGGGAGTTTCAGCAGAGTTCGTTGGCCCAGCCCGTTCCGCGCGAGTTCTTCGACCTGGTCGTCGGCGAGGCGATGAAAGTGCCCGTGCGGGTCTGGAAGGCTGCACTCGAGCCGTATCGATCGACGGACTTCTCGGCGGCGTTGACGCAGATCCGGGTCCCGACGCTTCTCATCTGGGGCGATCGGGACGCCTTCACTGGCCGGGCGGAACAGGACGCGCTGACCCAGGCCATCGCCGGCTCGCGGCTGGTGGTCTACGGCGGCGCCGGCCATAGCCCCCATTGGGAAGAGCCGCGGCGATTCGCGGAGCAAGTCGCGACGTTCGTTGCAACCGCCCGCTAGATTCGCGCGTCCCAACCAGGGGAAACTGACACGCGCCCGCGGCGCATGCGTGCGCCGCGGGCGCCCAGGTGCGACAGGACGCTGAAGAGTGCACCGCGCACGTGATAAGTATTGAGTTGACCAAGGAGGAACGTCATGTCGCTGCGAATCAACGATGTCGCCCCGAACTTCACGGCCGAGTCGACCGAGGGCACCATCAACTTCCACGACTGGATTGGTGACGGATGGGCCGTGCTGTTCTCCCATCCCAAGGACTTCACGCCTGTGTGCACCACTGAGCTGGGGTATATGGCCCGCATCAAACCGGAGTTCGACAAGCGCAACTGCAAGATTCTCGCGATCAGCGTGGACGGCGTCAGTAACCACCAGAAATGGTCCAAGGACATCGAGTCATCGCAGGGACATGCGGTGAACTACCCAATGATTGGCGACCCACAGCTCAAGATCGTCAAGCAGTACGACATGCTGCCCGCCGACGCAGGCGACACGAGTGAAGGGCGGACGCCGGCGGACAATGCGACAGCACGATCCGTGTTCATCATCGGACCTGACAAGAAGGTCAAGGCGACCTTGACATATCCGATGAGCACAGGGCGGAATTTCGACGAGATCCTTCGCGTGCTCGACTCGTGCCGGCTCACGGCGACACGGAAGGTCGCGACACCGGTCAACTGGAAGCAGGGCGACGAGGTCATCATTCTGCCCGCCGTCTCGGACGAGGACGCCAAGAAGACGTATCCGGAAGGGTGGAAATCGCCGTTGCCGTACATCCGCATCGTGCCCCAACCTCGGTAATCGATTCGCGGTGGCTGAGTCGAAGGTGCGGCTGGGCGCGTGACACGGCGCAGCATCCGCGCCCCTTCCGCCGCCCAGGGTGGACGGAAGGCCGGCGCGAGTGCGGTGGGCCTTCTAAGGCTTTGATGTCGGGCCGCTCACAACGGGCGGGATCGTCTTGACGTTCTTAGCCGCGCACCCGGTGGGAAGTCGGCCGGCAGCGGGCGGCCGATCACCCGCATAGCATCCAGGCACTACATAGAAGGTCTTCGGAATCGCGGCAACGCGCGGTGCGTCGCTGCGTGGTGCCGCTCTCGCGAGATCACTCCGGTAATTGACCGTCTGGTCCTCGAGAATGCGGACGTCGAACGTCGCAGTCTCATATCCATCCGCGCGAAGTTCGATCCGGTGCGGCCCGGGCTCGAGCCAGAGTCCTCGATCCTGGAAATCGGCGGCCGTTCCGACGTAAAAGCCCTCCACGAACACCTGCGACGAAAGCGGCGAGACGTACAGACTGAGTCGCCCCTGCCTGAGAGGAGCCTGATTGCTCGGGACTGTATCGGCGTAGAAATAGGGTGCGTACCCGCCATCAACATACCCGCCGTAATATCCACTTCCTCCCAGTGCCGACAGTCGGCCGTATCGCGGAGCGTAGCTCCACGGGGCGGCACGAAAGACATCGCGCGATAATGACGTTGCCTGTCCGGAGCCGCTTCCTGGCGTGCCTGGTCGTCCCGGCCGCACGATGGGCGCAGCCGGCCGCATGATCGGGTTGGGGACGCGACTCGCAAACGGATCCGGCAAGACCTGATTCAGGCGCGGCGACGGATTGGTTCGCGTCGCGGGACCATTCGGCGGAAACGGAGATCCAGACGGAGGCGCAGCTTTGAACTGAGCGAAGGATGCGTTCGGCAACAGTCCCAGCAGCAATGCCATCACGGCCACCACGCGCGCGCTCATAGCACCCTTATACACCCTCACTGCGTCAGTTCGGACTGAAACCTTCGCCAGCTCGGGCTTGCGGGAGATGAGCTGCTGCGTAGTTAGAGTTGCTGGGTTGCGGTGATTCGCTCTACCGATCTGACCGAGCTACCCAGCTACCGAGCTACTGATCTGATGTATAACCTCCCTGCCCGAGCGCTGAAGGCGCCGAGCGTGGAGGTGCACCATGACCGCCCGTCCCCTTTATATCGGCTATACCGCCCTGGTGTGCGCGTTCGTCATCATTTCGATCCAGCCGCTGGGCTCACAGAGTTCGACATCCAAGCCGCCGGCGGCAGCGGTTGATCTCAAGGGCAAGCTCGAGCGGATCAAGGTGCATGGCAAGTCGCTCGAAGGGAACCTGCTGGGCGAGTCGGCAGAACCCGAAGTCTCCATTTATCTGCCTCCGAGCTACAGCACCGACCGCACCCGCCGCTATCCGGTCGTCTACCTGCTGCACGGCTATACGAATACCGACCTTGGATACTTTGGCTCGGAAGGCCGCCAGCTGCATGTGATCGCCGAACGTGTGTTCGCCAGCGGGGCGGCACGCGAGATGATTCTCGTGATGCCGAACGCCATGAACGCGTTCGGCGGCAGCATGTATTCGAATTCGGTTACCGCCGGTGACTGGGAGGGATACGTCGCAGAGGACCTCGTCGCGTATATGGACAAGAACTATCGAACCATCGCGACCCGTGACGGGCGCGGCCTCGCGGGTCATTCGATGGGTGGGTACGGCACGATGCGGATTGGGATGAAACGGCCGGACGTGTTCTCCGCGATTTATGCACTCAGCTCCTGTTGCCTGAACGAGGGAACCGTCCGCGCGCGTGGCACGGGGCCGTCGCCGGCTGAAACGGTCAAGACGATGGAGGAGGCGCGTGGGAATCGCGGCGCGCAGGGTACCCTCGCGCGTGCGGCGGCGTGGGCCCCCAATCCCAAGAACCCACCGTTCTATCTGGACCTGCCGACGAAGAACGGTGACGTCGTTCCTGAAGTGGCCGTGAAGTGGGCGGCCAATTCGCCGGTCGCGATGCTCGATCAATACGTAACGAACCTCAAGAAGATGAAAGCCATCGCGCTCGACATCGGTTTGCAGGACAATCTCATCACCGGCAACAAGCTGCTCGTGGAGCGGATGACGGCGTTCGGCATCCCGCACACATTCGAAACCTACGAAGGCGATCACGGCAACCGCATCCCCGAGCGCCTGGAGCAGAAGGTGTTGCCGTTCTTCTCGAAGCACCTGAGCGCACATTGAGCGAGTCCCGAATCCCCGGATCAAAGGAGTTCGAAATGGCCCTTATCCGTCGACTCATATTCCTGATCCTTCTGATTGCCGCCGTGTCCTGGCCATTTCCCGGGCGCGGACAAACCGGCGCCAAAAATGGCGAATGGCGCGCATATGCGGCGGAGGAGGCCAGCACGAAATACTCCCCGCTCGATCAAATCACGCGCGACAACGTGAAGAACCTCGAGGTCGCGTGGACCTTCAAGTTCGACAACTTCGGATCGGCGGCGCAGACGGCGACGACTGAAACGACGCCGATCATGGTCGGCGGGAAGCTGTACTTCACCGCGGGGCAGCGCCGCACTGTCGTTGCTGCCGACGCAGGTACCGGCGAAACGCTCTGGACGTGGCGGCCGGATGAGGGTCCACGCTTCGACGCAGCCCCGCGGAAGGTGCATCGCGGAGTCGCGTATTGGGCCAATGGCCAGGACGAGCGGATCGTCCTGGTGACGCCGGGATTCCAGCTCGTCTCTCTCAATGCGAAGACGGGGCAGCCCGTGCAGGGCTTCGGGCAGAACGGTACAGTCGACCTCTTCAAACAACTCGACAACGATTCCGGGTTGGATCCAACCGGGCGCATCGGCAACAGCTCACCACCCGTGATCTCGAACGACGTGATTGTGATCGGTCCGGCGTTGACGCCGGGAGGGCGAGTCAATATCGCCAACGTGAAGGGCGATGTCATGGGCTTCGACGTGCGAACGGGTCGAAAACTGTGGACGTTCCACACGATTCCGCGCGAGGGTGAGCCCGGCTCCGAAACATGGAAAGGCGATTCAGCGCAGTACACCGGGAACGCTGGTGTGTGGGGACCGTTGTCGGCCGATCCTGCACTTGGTTACGTGTATCTCAACATCGAGTCGGCGACCAACGACGTTTACGGCGGGCATCGCCCCGGCAACAACCTGTATTCCGACTCGATCGTCTGTCTCGACATCAAGACCGGCAAGATGATCTGGTATCAGCAGCTCGTGCATCACGACATCTGGGACTACGACATGCCGCCGCATCCGATTCTCATCGACCTCAACGTCGATGGGAAGCCGGTGAAGGCGGTCGTGCAGTTCACGAAGCAGGCGTTCGCCTACGTGTTCGATCGCACCAATGGAAGCCCGGTGTGGCCATGGGTCGAGAAGCCGGTGCCGCAGACAACCGTCCCAGGCGAGTGGACGGCCCCGACGCAGCCATTCCCGTCGAAGCCGCCGGCGTTCGATCAACAGGGGGTGACGCACGACGATTTGATTGACTTCACGCCGGAGTTGCGCGCCGAAGCGATCAAAGCGCTCGAGCAGTACACGATCGGGCCGATCTACACGCCCGGCACGCTCGTGGTCGAAGGCAAGAACAAGGGGACGATCGTTGCGCCCGGGCTTGGCGGCGGCGCGAACTGGCCGGCTGGCGCGGCGGACCCGGAGACTGGATTCCTCTACGTTGGCTCGACGACGACACCGGGACTGATCGGGCTGAGCAAGAACGATCCGAAGGTCACCAACGTCGACTCGGACTACATGATGGGCGGTGCGGTTCCGGCCATCCAGGGACTTCGGTTGATGAAGCCGCCGTACGGACGCATCACCGCCTACAACATGAACAAGGGCGAGATCGCGTGGCAGATCGCGAACGGCGACACACCGCCGGCGGTCAAGAACAATCCCGCGCTCAAGGGTCTGAATATCCCGAAGACCGGCAGCCCGTCGCAAGCCGGCCTGCTGGTTACCAAAACGTTGTTGTTCGCCGGTGAAGGCTCCGGCGGACTGGCGTTCTTCCATGCGTACGACAAGGCGACGGGCGCGGAGATCTGGCAGACGCCAACTCCGGGTCCGCAGACGAGCGTACCGATGACCTACCTGCATCAGGGCCGGCAATACGTGGTCGTCGGAGTGCGTGGACCAACGGGCTCCGGCGCGCAACTCATCGCGTACGCGATTCCACGCGAGGAGCCTGCGGGGCGCGG
>JBKPNV010000216.1:0-21289 GCA_046732795.1 Acidobacteriota bacterium | reverse complement strand
TTGGAGATCGACGTGACCATCGACGATGCGAAGGCGTACACCAAGCCGTTCACGGTGCGCGTCAATCAACGCATCATGGTCGACCAGGAGATGATCGAGTTCATCTGCAACGAGAACGAGAAGTCCACGGATCACATCGCGAAATAGCCGACGGGCCGCAAGTGTCGGGTGATGATGTGACGACGACTCCACTAGCTGTTTTGACCGGCTCGATGGCTGACAAGCGAGTAAAGTTTTCCCCGGTCGAGACGACTTGCCCCGCGCGGCGGGCCGAGAAGACGCTGTGACCAGCGAGGCAGTCGGAGGCAGCGCCCCGCTCGTCGGCGACCTTCTGTCGCGGGATCTCGCGTCGCTGATTCATCCGCTTCACGACGCGAAAGCCCATCGCTCCGGACACGTCTGGGTGCGCGGTCACGGCGCCATGCTGGTCGACGCCGATGGCAAGGAATACATCGACGGCCTCTCAGGGCTGTGGAATGTGGCGCTCGGTCACGGCCGCCGCGAGTTGGCGGAAGCCGCGCGCGAGCAGCTCGAGACGCTGGGGTACGCGTCGGGCTACATCGGCAGCTCGAACCTGCGTGCGATCGAGCTCGCCGAGCGGCTGGCCCGGTTGACGTATCCCCGCATCAATCGTTTCTTCTTCACGTCTGGCGGCGCCGAAGCAAACGAGAGCGCGATCAAAGTGGCGCGCGCGTACTGGAAGCTCCGTGGCCAGCCCGCCAAGACGAAAGTCATCTCTCGAGAGCTCGGATATCACGGGACCACGCTGGCGGCAATGAGCGCCACCGGCATTTCGGGGTATTGGCCACTGTTCGAACCGCGCGTTCCGGGGTTCATCCACATTCCGTCGCCGTATCCGTATCGCCCCGGCGCATCAGGCGGGTCTTCAGGCGCGCCTGTCGGGACCTACGGCGTCACGATTGCCAACCAACTGGAGAAGGCGATCCTTCGCGAAGGCGCGGACACTGTCGCGATGTTTCTCGCCGAGCCCGTACTTGGTGTTGGCGGCGTGATCGTCCCGCCCGATGACTACTTTCCGCGTATCCGCGAGATCTGCGACACGTATGACGTGCTCTTCGCGGCCGACGAAGTCATCACCGGCTTCGGGCGAACGGGACGCTGGTTTGCGCTCGAGCACTGGGATGTCGCACCCGACATTGTCCAGTTCGCGAAGGCGATTACGTCCGGATACTTTCCGTTCGGCGGGATCGGAATCAGCGATGCGATTGCGCGAGTGCTGGACGAAGCGCCCGTACCGTGGATGCACGCCTATACCTACAGCGCGCATCCGGTTGGATGCGCCGTTGCGCTCCGGACGCTTCAGATCGTCGAGGAGGAAAATCTCGTCGCTGAGGCATCACGGAAAGGTTCGTATCTCATCGAGGCGTTACACGCGTGTCTCGGGCAGCATCCCCATGTGGGCGAGATTCGCGGCAAGGGGTTCATGTGCGCGATCGAGTTCGTCAAGGATCGCGACACCGGGATGCCGTTTGCACCTGAAGAGCAGGTGGGCGCCCGCATTCATGCCGAGGCCCAGGCGCGCGGGCTGTTCAGCCGTGTTCGCGGAGATGTCTTCGTGCTGGCGCCGCCGTTCGTGACACCCGACGATCTGCTCGATCGCATCGCCGGCATTCTCGCGGCGTCGACCAGAGCCGTACTTGACTGACGGATGCCGGCGGGAGCAGGCGGGTCTGAAGACCCGCCCTCTACACGCCGCTCTATACCAGTCCGGGTATCCTATGGCGGGCCGATCTTCAGTGAGGCGAGATGGACATGCGAAGTCGACTGCACGCTGCTGGCCTCCTCGTGGCATTGGCTGCCGCGATCCTGTTCAACGGGGGAACGTTCGCCCAGGGCGCGCGCCCGCCGGACATCGCCGGGGAATGGCGGCTCGACAACGCCGAGGATCCGGGTCAACCACCACTGGCCGACTATCTCGGTATTCCCTTCAACGAAGCCGGCCGGATGCGAGCCGACACGACACCGGAATCGATCTGGGGCACGCCTGAGTACCAGTGCCGGCCGCACTCGGCGCCGCACCAGTGGCGCGGGGTTGGCGGGGCACGCATCCTCAAGGACCTCGATCCCATCTCACGTGAGATCGTGGGGTACCGCCTTCAATATATGCGCTCGCTCGATCGGCCGATCTTCATGGACGGGCGGCCGCATCCGCCGGCATACGCGCCGCACAGCTGGAGCGGTTTCTCGACTGGCGAGTGGATCGGGCACACGCTGAAAGTCACCACGACCCACCTCAAGGACGGGTACCTGAAGCGTGGCGGCCCTCAGACGAGCGACATGCTGACGATGACCGAATTCATCACCCGGCACGACGACATTCTGACAGTCGTGCAGGTCGTGGACGATCCGATTTATCTCGACGAGCCGTGGGTGCTCTCGATCACATCGACCTACGATCCCAATGGAGGTCCGCCTACAGAGAATTGCAGCGGGAATTCGTTCGCCGAGAACGGCGGCCGCGATCGTCATTGGGTGCCGCACTTTCTGCCGGGACAGAATACCGGCATCGGCGAGTTCCTGAAGACGCAGGACTGGATTCCACTGGAGCCGGTGCGCGGCGGCGTCAAGACGATTTACCCGGAATATCGCGGCGTCCTCGCGGGCTCGACGAACCTCAACGCGCTCACGGTGCCGTCCTCGAAATCGGCGAATGACGTCGCACAACGGATCGCGGCGCAGAGCCCGAGAGACGGCGAGGTCCACGTGTTGCCGGTACAGGGCAACATCTACATGCTGGTGGCGGATGGGACCAACATCACGGCCTCCGTCGGCCGCGACGGCATGACGATCGTCAACACCGGCTCGGCGCAAATGACCGACAAGCTTCTAGCGGCACTGGCCGAGTTGTCCCGGGAGGTGGTGAGTCCTCAAACAGCGAACAACTGCTTCGGCGCGAACTGTCCCGGCATGCCGAGCTGGTCGAGTCCGTACTTCAACGCCGTCGTCTCGTCGCCGCGGCCGGCGCGTCCGGTCCGCTACATCATCAACACCAGCGCCGCCCCTGAAAATGTCGGCGGCAACGCGAAGATCGCGGCGTCGGCGCAGTTCCGCCGCGCGGGGACCGGCAGTTTCGGGGGTGCCACTCGTCAACTCGGCGAGACGGCGACCATCGTCGCGCACGAGAACGTCCTCTCCGCGATGAGCACGCCGAAGGACAAGTCGGCGGCCGCTCCCGAGGGCGCGTGGCCCGTCGATACGTTCTTCGATGAGTTCTACAAGCTGTCCGAGTACGTCAACGGCGAGCCGGTGATTGCGTATTCAGCGCCAGCGGCCAACACGGATGGCGACAGCTTCGTCTTCTTCCGGCACTCTGAAGTCATCGCCGCAGGCAATCTCTTCTCGACGGTCAGCTATCCTGTGATCGAGCTCGACAAAGGCGGACGCATTCAAGGGGTGATCGACGGGCTGAATCACATTCTCGATCTTGCCGTCGCCGAGTATCGCTCGCAGGGAGGCACGTGGATCGTTCCGGGCCACGGGCGGTTGGCTGACACCGCCGACGTGGCCTCGTATCGCAACATGCTGGTGATGATTCGCGACCGTGTTGGCGACCTGAAGAAGAAGGGCATGACGCTCCAGCAGGTCAAGGCGGCGCGCCCGACGCTCGACTTCGATGGCCGGTTTGGGGCGACGACGGGGGCGTGGACGACTGACATGTTCGTCGAGGCGGTATTCAAAACCCTGGCGGAGGCGAAATGACGCGCCGCGCTCTTGCGCGGGCGCGCGCCCTCGTCATCGTCTGCGCAATCACGGCATCGGTGCCGGTCGGCGCCCAACGAGGACGCGGTGGCGGCGCCGCGCCTCCTGCGAGCGCGCGATCGGCCGCCCCTATCGACATCACCGGGTACTGGGTCTCGCCGATCACGGAGGACTGGAAATACCGCATGGTGACGCCGAAGAAGGGTGTCTTCGACGCGCTGCCGCTGAATCCCGAGGGACGTAAAGTGGGGGAGAGTTGGGATCCGGCGCGCGACGAAGCGGCGGGTGAGCAGTGTCGCGCGTACGGCGCGCCGGCGATCATGCGCATCCCGGGCCGCCTGCACATCACGTGGCAGGACGACCAGACGATGAAGGTCGAGACCGATGCCGGGACGCAGACGCGTGTGTTGCGGTTCGGCGCGGCAGCCGCTGCCGGTGAACCGAGCTGGCAGGGTCACTCGGTTGCGCAGTGGAACACCGCCGGTCGCAGCTTGAAAGTCGTGACCACCAACCTGCGCCCCGGATACATCCGGAAGAATGGCGCGCCCTACAGCGCGAAGACGGTTTTGACGGAATACTGGGATCTCAACACGCTGCCCAATGGCGATCGTTTCCTGACGATCACGACACGGGTCGAAGATCCCGTCTACTTCACACGTCCGCTGCAGACCAGTTCCGACTTCAAGAAACTTGCTGATGCAGCCGGTTGGAATCCGACGCCTTGCGCCTCGCGATAAGAGGCCGAATCCAGCGCTCGAGCATCCTGGCCTCTCTCGTGAAGCCCGCCTCACGCAGTCGTGGAATGAGGTCGTCGAGGCATAGCCGCTGATACAAGATGAACTCGGGGTCGCTCCTGCGGAACTGCCTGAGCGAGCGCATGACAATCGCGCGTGCCCACTTCCGCGTCGTGCGCCGGATGGTTCTCTGCAGCGTCCTGTCTTCGATGAAGTCCTTGCCGCGCCGCAGGAGAAGGTCGAGCCTCGTCGGGTGCCAGCCGCCCAGGCGACTCGCGAAACCGGTGGTCGATGGGCCGCTTTCCCTGAGGAACAGCAACGGTTCCGGCAGGAAGGCGACGTCCGACTGCGCGAGCGTGCCGAGGCAACTCTCGCTGTCGCACTGATTGTGTGGCAACGCATCGGGGTGACCGGCAGGAAATTTCTCGACCCGGAAGAGCGACGGCCAGCCCACGATTCGATCGATGCGCATCAGCGGGACCGATGGCGTTCCGAGCACGTTCGATGTGCCAAGCAACGTGTCGCGCGCGACCTCGCGTCCGGGTAGACGAACGGCTCTTCGCGGGGCGCGTGCCGGGCTCAGCGTCGAGCCCAGGTAGAAACGGCTCACCACCATCGATACGTCCGGCGCGTTTTGCGCGGCCACGACCATTTTCATCAAGCATTCAGGATGAAGCGTGTCGCCGGCGTGGAGCTGTTTGAGGAAGCGCGCTTCCGAGGGTACTGCGGTCAGCATCCGGTTGAAGTTCTCGAACATCGGCAACAGCTCTCGAAACGAGAGCACCTTCACCCGCGTGTCCTGTGCCGCACGTGATTCGGCGATGTCACGCGTGGCGTCACTACTGGCGTTGTCGACGACGAGATGAAACCAGTTCCGGTAGCTTTGCGCACGCACGCTCTCGAGGCAGGCAGCGAGGGAGTCTGCGCCGTTGTGCACCGGGGTGACGACCGCTACTAGGGGCTGGCCCGAGGTGAGGGGATAGGACACCATGAGGCGCACTTGCAAACGCCTGGCCGGATCGAAACCAAGCTGAACTGATCCGGGACTCGGTGCTCGGGAGTCGGGACTCGGGCCTCGGGGCTCGGATTCGGGGTTGACACTGCAGGCGAACAAACTCAACATCTCTTCCTACCGAGAGCAGGAGGCAGCGTGGTGAACCGGCGTCAGTTCCTGTCAGCAGCCGTTGCGGGAGTGGCAGCTTTCGCTCACGTCCCACGAGCATTCGCGGGTCAGGCGTCGAAGTACGACTTGCTCATCCGAGGTGGGCGAGTCATCGATCCCTCGGTCCGGCTCGATGCGGTGCGTGACGTGGCAATCGCCGGCGGGCGCATCGCCGCGGTGGAACCCAGTATCACGACGGCAGCTGGCGAGGTGATCGACGCGCGCGGCAAGCTCGTGGTCCCCGGCCTGATCGACATCCACACGCACACCGGGCGATCGGCCGAAGGGCCCGGGCTGGTACTGCGCGACGGCGTCACCGGATGGATCGATGCCGGATCGCAGGGCGCCGACCACATCGCGGATATCGTCGCGGTCGCGCGTACGTCGGTGCAGCCTGGTCGCGTGCTCATCAACATCGGTCGCGCCGGGATCCTGCCCGATGGCGACACGATGGACGTTGCCCGCGCCGATGTCGCCGCCGCGAAAGACGCGATCGCGAAGCATCGTGACTTCGTCGTCGGGGTGAAGGCGCGGCTGTCGCGCGAGGTCGCCGGCAACAACGATTTCGAGGTGCTTCGCCGTGCGCAGGAAGTCGCCTCGTCGTTCGGCCTGCCCGTGATGATTCACATGGGGCAGACCATGTCGCCACTCGGCAAGCTGGTCGACCTGCTGAAGAAGGGCGACATCGTGACGCACCTGTTCGCGCCGCCGCCCAACGCCATCGTCGACGACAGCGGCCACATCCTGCCCGAGGTGCTCGCGGCGCGCCGCCGCGGTGTCTGGTTCGACGTCGGCAACGGACAGACCGGCCATATGCGCTGGGACACCATCGGCGCGATCATGAAGGCCGGCTTCTGGCCGGATTCCTTCTCCACCGACTGGAACACCAACAGCAAGACAACCGGCGTCATCGATCTGCCGAACTGCATGTCGAAGCTGTTTGGCTACGGCATGACGGTCAGTGAGGCGGTTGCGCGCGCCACCTACATTCCGTCACGCACATTTCCCGTGTTCAACGACCGAGGTACGTTGAACGTCGGCGCACCGGCTGACGTGGCGCTGCTCGAACTCCGCGAGGGCACGTTCGAGTTCCTCGACAACTACAAGGGCACCATCACAGGGAAACAGCGATTCTTTCCGGGCGGAACGGTCCTCGCGGGGAAAAAGGTGCCAACGGCCTCGTAGAGCCGGTCAGACAGTCCTTCGTGTGCTTCGTGTCCTTCGTGGCCTCGTTGTCCTTCGTGTCCTTCGTGGCCTCGTTGTCCTTCGTGCCCTTCGTGGCCTGGTTGTCCTTCGTGCCCTTCGTGGCCTGGTTGTCCTTCGTGCCCTTCGTGGCTCAGAATTCGAAACTCGCGCTCAACTTGAAGAGGCGCGGATCGAGGATCGCGGTTGGATTCTGCCAGCGCGGGCCGTAGAAGGTGAAGATGCCATTCGCGGTATTGGCGTTCAAGACATTGGCGAGGTCAAAGTTCACCGATGCTCTCGTGCGCCCGAAGCGGAGAATCTTGGCCACCCGAAAATCGAGCTGGTTGATGTGCTCCGTATACTCCTTGCCGACCAGATTCACGTTGATGGTTCGGAATCCACCCGACAGCGGCAGGTTTCCTGACGGAGTCTGCCCGGTCGTCACCGTGTAGTTGGCCGGAACTTCCGGACCTGGAGTCGACTGGAACGTCGCAGCGAACTGCACGTCGATTTTCGGGAGCAGGTACGTGCCGAGGAATTTGTACTGCGTCAGGAAGTTCGTGTCCGAGTGACAGTTCTGCTGCGACACGGCAACGCCACCGGCCAGTAGTGTGATCTCAGGGAGCTTGTCGCGGAGGTCGCAGTTGTCGAGGCTGGTCCGGCCCGTGCTGAGTCCACCCTGAAGCACGATGCCGTTACCGGGACGTGCGTTGATCGTCAGATCGAAGCCGTTCCAGTGCTCGATCTGCTTGCCGAAGTTGTCGGCGAACGTGGTGTAGTTGTCGACCGCTCCGACCTTGTTGGCGTTCACCTCGTATAGCCCGCTGATCACCTCTCCGCTTTGCTGCAACCGGGAATCGATCGGTGCCGTGATGCTGTAGGTGGTGAAGTCAGTGGGACCGACGGCACGATTATCAACGATCGTGAAGTTGCCATACCACCGTCGGAAGTAACCGAAGTCCACGGCCAGACGGGGCATGAGCTCCTGCTGAATGCTGGCCGAGAACTCCGAGTTCCACGGCCGGTTGCCCCAGCCGTTGATCGTCTTCGGATCGATCGCCGCACTGGGGCGGAGCTGACCGAACAGCGCATTCGTCAACGCACCACAGTCACCGTTCGCGGCCGTGTTGTTCAAGTCGCACTGCGGCGTGTAGTAATTCGGATTTCCGACCGGCAACGAGGGTGTCCACGTGCGGCTGGCCGTCGTCGAGAGCAACGAGATCGGATTGCCGGCGCCCGGGCTGAGCCCCAGCATGTACTTTCCGTAGTTGGCCTTGAGCGACGTCTTCCCGGTGCCAAAGAGATCGTACGCGACACCGAGACGGGGCGTGATGTCCTTCAGGCTGGCGTAGGTGGATGCGGGAATCGTGAAGTCCCGATTGGGCACGAACGAAGCGGGCCCGAGGTGCTGATCGGGAAAGCCATTTGAGAAGTAGTCGAAGCGAAGACCGGCATTGATGGTGGCGCGTTTGAACGTCCACCTGTCCTGCGCGTAGATGCCGAGCTCGGCGTTCAGGGTGCTGTGCGTGGTGAACGGCAGCGCGTGCTGCTCGAGCGAAATCGGCACACCGTTCGCGAACTTGTAGAGCAGTCCGTACTCGTTGTCCAACTGGGAGGTTTCCGTGTTGCCCCAGTCATTCTGGACTCCGACCTTGATCGCGTGAGCGCCTGTGACGTAGGTCATCGACCCCTGCGCCTGCTGGATGAACGGCGCGTTCTGCGTGCCGAAGTACGGCCCCACACCGAAGGCGGGTCCGCAGCAGTAGCCTTTTGTGCGGTAAAGGAATCCAGTGGTTGTTTCGAGCACCCCGATGGATTGCCGCCACGGGTCGCCCACCTCGGGATACTTGTCGACGAACCCTTCAGCATGATTCGCCCAGCGCGCGTCCAGCAGCAATTTATTCGTCACCGGCGATGTCCACGACGCAGTGGTGAACGACTCGTGGTTGAACTGCCAGTCCGGATACACCTCGGGCGCGTAGGTGTTGGCAAGCCCCAGAATCCAGTGACGTACCTGGGGCTCGGCCGAGAAGCCGAACTTGTTCCGCGGAGTCGCCTGATAGGTCAGTCGAACGCCGTAGCTTGGCTTCACGGTGAGGGTGCTGTCCGCCGGCCTGTTCGGGTCGGCTTCGTAGGTCCACTTCGTGAGGTCGCCCCCATTTTTGTTGATGAACGCACCTGCCGGACTGTTCGAGCTCTCCTGCCAGCGGATGGACGCGTAGAACCACAGCTTGTCTTTGAATACAGGCCCGCCCACTGCGGGGTTGACGTCGTACACACGCTTCAGTTTGTTAGGGGAACCCAGCCCCTGGGCCTTCAGTTCGTCGGTGTAGTTGCTGCTCTGGAACGACTCGTTTGCGAAAGCGGTGAAGAAGGACCCGGAAAAGCGGTTGCCACCCTCTTTCGGGATCACGTTGATACCGAGCCCGCCACCAATCGAGTCCGCGCCGCCCGACGAGTAATCGAGGGCGATCTCGGCCGCCATTCCCATGTCGGGAACGTAGTTGCTGGCCCAGGCGGACGCCAGCAGGTTGCGCGAAGTCAGCCCGTTGACCATCAACCGCTGGTCGCCAGTACGGCTGCCATGGATCGAATAGGCCTGGATCTGCATGGATTTCGTACCGCCGACGTCGTTGTTGACGCCGGTCGTTCCGGGCAGCAGCGCCACCATCGCATACTGACTACGCGCGGCGGGCAGCGCCTCGACGACCTCTGTCGAGATGACGTTGCTCCGCTTCGTGCTCTGCACGTCAACCGTCGGCGATTCGCCGGTGACCGTCACTGTCTCTTCGACCGAGCCGACCGACAGTTCGGCATTGACCGTCGCGGCAAAGGAGCCGCTCAACTCGATGCCTTCGCGTTTGACGACCCTGAATCCGGGCAGAGTAAAGGTGACCGAGTACGTGCCAGGGCGAAGATCGACGATCTGGTATACACCAGTGCTGTCGGTGGTCACCCCGCGTACCTTTTCGATTAACGCGGGGCTCGAAGCTTCTACTGTCACGCCGGGCAACACAGCCCCGGACGTATCTCTGGCGACGCCTCCGATCGACGCTTGCGCTTGCGCAAGCGAGGGGACAAACAGCAGACTCCCGAGGAGAGCGAACCATTGGAATCTCCGCATGCGCTGTCTCCTTCGTGTCAATTAAGAGAGCAGCCGCAATTAACCGCCGGTGCGCACGCAACGACGCCAGATTCGCAGGCGGACCGTAGCACAGGTGGCTGGTCGCATGCAAAGGCTGTTCGTGCCCGTGATCAACGCATGACTCGAATTGCAATGTCACCAGTGTGCGTCAGCACACTCGTGTGCGTCAGCCTGTTCGCGTGCCGGGACAGCCGGCCGGCACCGCCGGCCGCTGCAGGCGCGCGAGTCGAGTGGTTCACCGACGCGACCGCCGAGACGCATCTCGATTTCACTCACGTCAATGGGATGACGAGCCAGTTCTACTATCCCGAGATCATCGCGCCGGGCGCAGCGCTGCTCGACTACGACAATGACGGCGACCTCGACGTGTTTCTGCCGCAAGGCGGAAGCCTCGACGGCCACTCAGCGAGCGCGGACAAGAGCGCGCCAGGCGGACAGCTGTTTCGAAACGATCTCGAGATTCGACCTGATGGTGCAGGTCGGGTGCGGTTCACGAACGTAACCGAGGCCGCCGGGATCAAAGCCACTGAATACGGCATGGGCGCCGCCGTCGGCGATTACGACAACGACGGATGCGCCGATCTGTACGTCACCGCACTCGGCCGCAACCATCTCTATCGCAACCGTTGCGACGGTACCTTTGCCGATGTACCTGCGGCTGGAGTCGACGACCGCGGGTGGAGCGTGTCGGCGGCCTTTCTCGACTTCGATCGGGACGGCTGGCTCGATCTCTATGTCGGGCACTACCTGAGCTGGGATCCGTCCATGAACACTCCCTGCTTCGGGCCATCCGGCAAGCGCGTGTACTGCGCACCGTCGGTGTACCTCGCACAACAGAGCCAGTTGTTTCACAACAACCGCGACGGCACGTTTACCAACGTGACGGCCGCCGCGGGAATGGCCGCGCGATTCGGACCAGCCCTGGGTGTGACGACCGCCGACTTCAACGGCGATGGATGGATCGACCTCTACATCGCCAACGATGGCCAGGAAAACCAACTATGGATGAATCAGCGCGATGGCACGTTCAAGGATGTCGCGCTGCTTGCGGGCGCGGCGTGGAGCGACCCGGGCAAGCCCAAGGCCGGCATGGGTGTGGACGCCGGCGATGCCGACGATGACGGGGATGAGGATCTCTTCGTGACGAACCTGTCGGGCGAGGGTCATGATCTGTATGTCAACGATGCGATGGGCACGTTCGAGCCCGGCAGCGCAGCGGCCGGACTCAAACATCCAAGCCTGCCGTTTACCGGATTCGGCACGGCATGGATCGACGTCGACAACGATGGCTGGCTCGACCTGCTGACCGTCAATGGCACTGTGCAGCGGATCGATGCGTTGGTCCGCGAGCACGATCCGATGCCGCTGCGCCAGCGGAAACAGTTGTTTCGCAATCTGGGAAACGGGCGGTTCGAGGATCTCACATCGCGCTCGGGCAACGTGTTCGAGCGAGCCGACGTTGGCCGCGGTGCCGCCTTTGGCGACATCGACAACGACGGTGATACCGACGTCATCGTCGGCAACAACAACGGGGCGGCGCAGCTCCTGCTCAACGAGATGGGCAGCCGCAGTCATTGGATCGGGCTGCGTCTCATGGGTGCAAACGGCACCGGTCCCACACGTGACATGATCGGCGCGCGCGTGGCAGTCATTCGAGACGGATTGCCCACGCGGCAGCGACGAGCCCGCTCCGATGGAAGTTTCGCATCGGCGAACGATCCGCGTGTGCTCGTCGGCCTCGGCCCGTCCACTCAACGACCTCGCGTGCGCGTGACGTGGCCCGATGGTCGTGTGGAGGAATGGGCGGATCTGCCGATTGACCGCTATACCACCCTGACAGCGGGCACGAGTCGATGAACCCGAGGGTTGTGGCTGCGGCGTTCGCCAGTTTCACAGCCCTCTCTCTTCTCGCCGCCTGCTCACCGTCGCGCCCCGATGCGTCGGACCAGGCTCACGCGAACCCTCCCGCGGCGCGTGCGCTGCGCGAGGTGCCGTTGCCGGATCTCACCGGGATGTCGCCGTCAGTCCAGCAGCAGCTTCGCGATCAGGCTGCCGAGCTGTCGCGTCTCGCTGCCGCGGAGGCGCCGCCGGACGAACGCGCCACGGCATTCGGCGAAATGGGCAAACTCCTGCTCGCGGTGGAATCGTTCGGCGACGCCGAGGCCTGCTTTCTCAACGCGTCTGAACTGAATCCTTCTGATAGTCGTTGGGACTACTACCTGGGACAGGTCTACCGCGCGCAAGGAGAATCGCAGAAGGCAGCGGCGTACTTCGAGCGCGCGCTGAAGGCTCGCCCTGACGATGTGGCGGCGCTGGTGTGGCTGGGAAACATGTATCTCGATCAGGGGCGGGCGGTGGAGGCGGGGCCGCTGTTCTCGCGCGCGCTCGCGCTCGATGCCCGCGCTGCCGCCGCCCACGTTGGCCTCGGACGCGTCGCCCTCGCCCGCCGCGACTACGCCGGGGCTGTCGGGCATCTCGAGGCTGCGCTGGCGATGAACCGCAATGCGAGCAGCGTGCATTACCTGCTTGCATCGGCGTACCGCGGTGCGGGGAACATCGAGCTCGCTGACGCACACCTGCGCCTGCGCGGCCCGGTGCAGATCGGACCGCCGGATCCGTTGATGCAGCAGGTCGCTGATCTCCTGCGCAGTCCGGTCACGTATGAGAATCGCGGCGATCGGGCGCTCGCGCGCGGCGACTACGCTCGCGCGGTGACCGAGTTTCGAGCGGGCCTGGAGCTCGGGCCGGATAACCTGGCCGTGCGTCAGAAGCTGGCGACAGCGCTGTCGTTGACGGGCGACCTGCAGGGCGCCGTTCAGCAGCTGCAGGAGATCCTCAGGCGCGACCCGAAGTTTGCCAGCGCACATTACAGCCTCGGCGTGCTGTTGCAGGCCAATGGCGAGACCAATCGTGCGATCCGGGAGCTCGCGTTGGCCGTCCGCTACGAGCCGACTTACGTGCAGGCGCGGCTGCTGCTGGCAGACACGCTACTACGCCGCGGGCGATTCGATCTGGCGCGCGAGCAGTTTGTGGCGGTGATCGGCGTCGACCCGCGCATCGCCGAGGCCCGTTTTGGTAACGCCGTCTGTCTTGCGGGTCTCGGGCGTTTCAAGGACGCGCGCGATCGGCTCGCCGAGGGCAGGCGTCTCCACCCTGACGATGTGGAGTTTGTCGCACTGCTGTCGCGCCTCTATGCAGCGGCTCCCGACGCGCAAGTGCGTGATGGAAATCTGGCGCTGATGCTGGCGACCGAGCTCACCACGCGTCAGGACTCCGCTTCTGCACGCGAAACACTGGCGATGGCGCTCGCGGAAGCCGGCCGCTACGAGGAAGCGGTCACCGCCGAGCGCGACGCGATCGCGAAGGCCGAACGCGCCGGTCAGCAGGAGCTCGCCTTACGTATGACCGCGAACCTGCATCTGTTCGAGCGTCGGCAGCCATCCCGGATCCCGTGGGTCGACATTCCGGTGTGGGAACACACGCAGTAGTAAAAACCGGTCTGTAGACCGGCCCGTCTTCAGCGCCACACTAACGCGGATAGTACCCCAGCGGACGACGCTGCCCGGGCTTCCAATCGAGCTCGACGCCCACGAAGTTGTCGCGGTTCGGCATTTTGATTGCGGGAAGTGTCGTCGCGTCCAGGACCGCGTTCTCCTGGATTACCTCGTTGAGAAACAGCACGTAGGCGGTGGCCGCATAGACTTCATTCGGCGTGAGTGAGCCGGGCTTGGTCGACGGCATCGCCCGGTTGATGAAATCCCAGACCGTGGTCGCGTACGGAACGAGACTCCCCTCAATCTTGATGGGCTTGGAGTTGCCGAGCGGGATGAGGCCGCGATGCAATCTGGTTCCGGTGCCGTTCGGCCCGTGACACGCCTGACACTTCTGCGCGTATACGGCCGCGCCTTCTTTGACGGTGCCGCTCCCGGGCGGTAGCTGTGTTCCCGCTGGCGAGATTGCCGTGTCGCGCGCCTTGATCTCTTCTGCGCTCGGCGTCGAGCCGAAACGATACGTCGGTCCCTGAGCGAGAGTAGTCGCCGACGCGAACAGCACGATTGACGCAGCGAGGAGGTCGACCGATCGCATTTTCATGCTAGTGACTCGCCGTCATGAACGCGGCCTTGAGAGCCTGCCGATCGAGTTCCTTGCCTCTCAAGTAGACCTTCGAGATGCGCCGCGTGTTCGTGATGCTGTCCAGCGGGTTCGCGTCGAGCACGTTGAAGCTGGCTTCCTTTCCCGCTGCGACGGTCCCCATTCGATCGAGGTGCAGAATCCTCGCGTTGGTGCCGGTCGCCGCGACGATGGCTTCCATCGCCGTCATGCCGCAGCGTGTATATGCCTCGATCTGCTCGTGGGAACCGAAGCCGTCGCCGGTGCCGTCGGTCCCCATCCCGATTACCATCCCCACGTCGTGGATCTTGCGCAGGTTGCGGCAGTGAAGCTCGAAGAGCTCATTGGGCGGATTGCCTTTGGCCTCGGCTTGAGCAAGCTGTGCTCGCATCGCCTCGATTTGTTTCGCCGGCAGCGTCTCGGCCAGTGATGCCAGCGTGTCGCGCGTTGGCGGCACGGGGATGTTGGGACCAGACCAGACTTTCGGGTGCGCTTTCACGGCCGCCAGGTACTCCTCGTCCACGTCGCGATCGCGGACGAGGTGCACGAAGCCGTCGATACCCGCCTGCAGCAAGTCCTTCGCATCGGCGAGCGCCGACGTTCGACTGAGATGCGCGAGGACCTCCATCCCGTTGGCGTGCGCTTCGGCGATGATGGCGCGATACACACCGGGCTGAAGCTTCGGGACGTCGCCATTGCGATCGTCGACCCAGATCTTCACGAAACGGACGCCGCGCGCGTGAAGCTCCCTGACGTGATCGCGTCCCTCTTTGCCCGTTCGGGCGCCGAACGGAATCCCCAGCCGAGGCTCGCCCGGGGGGCCACCGATAGGAGTGGCGGCAATACCCTTCCCGACCGTCAGGAAACGCGCCGCATTCGGGACCACTTCGTCACGAAGCTCGTACGCCAACTCCTGATCGGCCTCGAGCCCCATGCTCAACGTCGCGGCGACCCCGTAGTACGCGTAGCGCTCGAGCTGGTCGACCAGGTTCTCGCGCCGGTAGTTCGCCTTGCTGTTGCTTCCGTCCTTTTCGTTGACCAGCCCCATATGGTTGTGGCCGTCGATGAGCGCCGGCATCACGGTCTTGCCGGTGAGATCCACGCGGGTCGCGCCTTGCGGCGGCTGACGCTGACCCTGCTTGCCGACCCACGTGACGGCGTCACCCTCCACGAGGAACGCCGAGTTCTCGACGGGCGCACTCCCGTCGCCGGCGATGAGCCGCGCGCCTTCGAACCAGATCGCCATGCTCGTTCCGCGCTGCGCGTCCGCGACCAGCAGCGCGAACGCAAATGCCACCGCATGACCGACGAAGACCGCGGACGGATTAGAACAGCGCATTCTGGATACTCCCATCGCGGTTGACCTTCCAAGGCTGGATGCCGTTGAAGTGATCGGCTTGTAAGAAATAGTCCGGCGTCACGCCCAGGACTTTCGCGGCTTCGGCGATCGTTGGTTGCACCTCACCTTTTTCGTCGGTGCAACGTGACTGCAGCACGACTTCCTCTCCGTTCCACTCCCAGGCGAAGCGAAACCGTGTGTGGGCGTAAGGCAGCACAGGCTGTTGCAGCTGCGCCTCCTTGTAGGTGCGGCCGCCGTCGACCGACACGTCGACTGTGCGCACGAGGCCGCCCCCGGTCCACGCGAGACCTGTGATCTCATAGAACCCGCGGCCGGGCAAACGCTGGCCGCCGGACGGACGCGTGATGATCGATTTGGGTCCGAGCTCGAATCGGAACCCGAGCGCCTTGCCATCCGGCCGCGTGTCGGCGTTGTTGCCGGCTTCGTGCCAGGACATGGCAACCTGATCGACCACGGCGATGCGGCTCAACCACTTTACGGATCGGATCGCTTCCCAGCCGGGCACGACGAGACGCAGCGGATACCCGTTGTGCGGACGCACCGGCTCGCCGTTCTGAGCGTAGGCAACCAGGATGTCGTCCATCGCTTTCACCATCGGAATGCTCATCGTGTATTTGTTCGCATCCGATCCTTCCGCGACGATCCAGTTGCCGCCGCTCTGCACCCCGCATTCTTTGAGCAGGACCGACAGCAGGACACCCGTCCACTCGCTGCAGCTCGTTCGTCCATGTACGAGCTGGACCGAATCACCGTTGGAGCCACGCAGCGGGCGGCTGTTCGCATTGCATTCGAGGAAGTACACCTTCGAGACCGACGGAAACCGTTTGATCTCGTCCATCGTGAACGTCAGTGGTCGATCGACCATGCCGTGCATCAACAGGCGATGCTCTTTCGGATCGATCTCCGGGATGCCGTTGACGTGGTCCATCAGGAAGTGCAGACCGGACGGCGTAATGATCCCGTCGAGATCCTGGAGCGGGGTTGTCAACGCGGTGTCGGTGATGGGCGTGGCCGAACCGAGCGATCGACGAACGGTGCCGTCGAATCGCGAAGGTTGTCCGTAGGCCAGGGTGTCCTTGAGACGCGCCTCAGGCTGCGCGGTCTGGGCGCCCACGGACTGAACCGCCCCAACAGCCAGACTCGCCAGTGCGGCGCTCTCCGCCAGAAATTGACGGCGATCGGAGTGATGCGAACCCATGCCTAACTCCCTTTCGCGCTTCGAAGAATGGCCTCACGGAACTCGGGGGCCGCGCCCGTATTGGACCCCTCCTATCACCGGCTGTCAATCAGGGGTGTCAGTCTCGGAGCGCTTCGATGGGTCCGGTTCGCGCCGCCCCTTGCGCGGCGAGGAGACAACCAATTCCTCCAGCACAAATGGTGATCGCTGCCGCGCCGAGCAGCGAGAACGGATCATGCGGTGACGCACCAACGAGGAATCCTTCGAGAACACGGCCGAGCGTCAGCGCTCCGATAATGCCGACGCTCGTCGCTGTTGCGGTTGTCCACAGCGCATCCCTGAGTACATGTCTTCGCAACTGATTCGGTGACGCCCCGAGAGCCGCCCGAATACCCATCTCGCGTCGCCGCATCGCGACGGCCACCCAGACGATGCCGATGAGCCCGATAGTCGCAAGCGCTGCGGCGAGGCCACCGAAGAAGCCGAGCACGCGCATGGCGAATCGCCAGGGCGCACTCTCGCGAGCCAAGGCGTCGCTCATGAGCACGACTTCGCCGAGGTGCACGCCGGCGTTGAGTTCACGCGCAATCACACGAACCCTTGCAATGACCGGCTCGGCAGGTCCCGTGGTTCGTATGAGCAGGTGCTTGACGCGCATCGTCGACTGGGCAGCAGGCAGATAGATATCGAGACGCGGATCGAGGAGCCCGCGGTACCGCACGTCACCTGCGACGCCGACGACGGTTTGCCAGCGAAGCTCCTCCCGACCTCCGTGCGCGCGCTGTGACGCCACGACGAGCCGCTGCCCGATCGGATCTTGGCCGGGCCAGTACCTCGCGGCTGCCGACGCGCTGACGATTACGACATTTGGCGCAGCGGCAACGTCAGAAGCCGCAACATCCCGACCCTGCAGCAGGGGAATTCCAAGTGTTCGAAAGTAGCCGGGCGTCACCGCTTGCGTATTGGCACGAGGGTTCCTTCGCCACGGTGCGTTCTCGTCCAATCCTTCCTGACCAGCAAGGACGGGAATCGTGTCGTTCCCGATTGGTCCGCTCAGCGGCCGCAGGTACACCGCGCCCACGTTCGCCACGCCGGACAACTGCCGCGTGCGCGACAGGAGCCCATCGTAGAAAGCGTCCCAGCGCTCGATCTCCTTCAATGATGGCTCCACCTCCATGGACAGCAGTCCTTCAGCACGGAATCCAACATCGGTGCGATCGAGTGTTTGCACACTGCGCACGAACAGCGCCGCACCTGCCAGCAGAACGACGGCCACCGCGATCTGCCAGCCCACGACGACCCGCTGGAGACGCCGCTCGCGTCGATGCATCACAGTGCGCGCCCCCGCGGTCAATGTCCGACCTACATCGATACGCCCGACGAAGAGCGCGGGCCACAGGCTGGCCAATACTCCGACAATCGTGGTGAGACCCACCATGAACAGCGCAACGGGGTAGTTCGTCAGGCGCGTCCGATCGAGTTGAGGCACGTTCAAAGGAGCCGTCGATACCAACCAGTCTGTGGTCACTGACGCGAGCACGATCGCGCCGATGAACCCGGCGAACGCCAGGAGTAGTCCTTCCAGAACAGTACGAGCGATGAGCCTCCGCCGCTCCGCTCCGAGCGCCATGTGGACGGCGAGCGCGTGATCGCCGATAGCGGCACGAAAGACCTGCAGACCCGCAATGCTGCTGCATGCCTGCAGCGCCATGAGCAGCGCCCCGCCGAGCATCGTCCATAGGACAGGTCGCGCTGGGCCTTGTATATAAGCATCGATTGGCGTGACCACCACACCCGACACATCACTACCGGGACTCTGCTGCCCCGGCCGTCTTGATATGGTGCTCAGCTCCTCGGCGGCTCGCGCGACGACTGCATCTTCACGCAGCCGGCCCAGGGCGTAGAAGACTCGGAGGCTCGCCAGGTACTGGCCGGCGTCCTGGCCGGCCTTCTGCGCGAATGCGCGCAGACTCGGAGCCGCGGCCATCCAGAGCTGGGTACTACGGGGAAAGTCGAATCCTGGCGGCATGACACCGACCACTTCGATCGAGCGAACAGGTGATTCGACGTCTTCCTGCATACGAAGCACTGTGCCGATGATTCGCGGGCTCGCGCCGAAACGTCGCCTCCACAGCTGGTCGCTGATGACGGCCGTGCGTGGCTCGCTCCCGGCCTCGTCACGGCTGTCGAGGACGCGCCCCAGAGCCGGCCCGATCCCAACGACGTCGAAGAACGGCGCAGACACCGCCGCGTAGGCAAGTCGAGTGCGGGACTCACCCTCGATCAGCGACAGTGACCAGTTGACGGAACTGAAGACACCGAGCGCGTCGAACGATCGGGCATTCCGTTGCCACGTATCGATCTCTCCGTAAGCGGCCTCTACCACCGGTGTGTCACGGGCGTCGTCACGTTGCCAGATCACCACCGTGCGGTCCGGCTCGAGCATGTCGATGGGCCGCAACATGACGGCGTTCACCACGGCATAGATCGCCGTCGTGACGCCGATGGTCACCGCGAACAGCGTGACGGACAGCGCCGAGATGCGGCGGCTGCGCACCAACGATCGGAGGGCGTATCGAAGGTCGTGGGCTGTCGCCGGCATGGTCGCCATCTTATCGCCGGTGACTCAAGATGGTCAGCTGCGGTCGCATGCGGAGAGACGTATAGCGCGTTGCGATTGCGTACGCCAGGCCGAGCACGCCGCGAAGCCGGAAAGTGGCTGGCGCGATTCAGCCGCGCGTCTTCCTTCCACGCGTTCGGGTTGGTGCGAGACAGCTCGAGCATTTTGAGCCGCGGGCCGGTTGTCACACCTGCTGGCCGATTAAACGCGCGTGAGCGACAGCGAACGAGCGCCGGCCACTTTCCCGGCCGCAGCGGCCGCAGCCGCAGAGCGGTGTGCGGCTCCGCCTTTCTGTTGCAGCGACTCAGTTTCCCGCGTCGCGGCCACGTCGCCTTGAAGTATCCTGTCGACCATTCCGTAGCCGTTCACCATCAGTAGGGAGAAATCGATGCGCGACTTCAGCTTTGTTTCGCGACGTGAGGTGCTGCGGATGGCCGGCGCGATCGGCGGTGTCGCCATCACGGATCCCGGCGCACTCTGGGCCCAGTCAGCGAAAAAGATCGAGTCGATGGCGCCGGAGCTCGATCGCATCATCAGCACGAGCGAGATGATTCGCGAGCTGGCTACAGGCTACGGTGGCGATATCGGTCCCGCCGAAGGCCCCGTATGGTGGTCTGAAGGCCGCTATCTGCTCTTCAACGACATTCACACCGCGCGGCGGATGAAGTACACGCCGGGCCAGACTGCGACGGTTGCGATGGAGAGGACCAACGAGGCCAACGGCATGACCCGCGATCTGCAGGGGCGCCTCGTGTCCGCCGAGCATCTCACCAGGCGCGTGACACGTTACGAGCCCGACGGCAGCCTCACCGTGATCGCCAAGAGCTTCCAGGGCAAGCGCCTGCTGCGGCCGAACGACGTGATCGTGAAGTCCGACGGCTCGGTGTACTTCACCGATCCGGGCGGGAACGCGGCCCCCGAGGAGTGGGACGTGACCGTCTCCGGTGTCTATCGCGTGTCGGCTGATCTCGGGTCGATGTCGCTCATCATCGACGACATGGTCAGACCCAACGGCCTTGCGTTCTCGCCCGACGAAAGCATTCTGTATGTCGCCGACTCCCGTCGGCGTCACGTCCGCGCTTACGAGATGCAGCCGAACGGCACAATAGCCAGGGACACGAGCCGTGTCTTCGTCGATCTCAACGGCGCCGAGCCCGGCGTCCCCGACGGCATCAAAGTGGACACGGCCGGCAACATGTACAGCGGTGGCAGCGGCGGCCTTTACATCATCGACGCCAAAGGCAAGAAACTCGGGCGCATCGTCCATGGCCAGCAGGCGACGACCAACGTCGCCTTCGGCGGCGACGACTGGAAGACGCTCTTCTTCACGACTCGGAGCACACTTTTTTCCGTCAACGTCAAGATCGCAGGCGTCCCCGTGCCGGTGAAGAAACGTTCGACTTGATCTACGTGCAACCGTATCCCAGGACTGACGCTGGCCGATGGCAAGTGTCCACGGCTGGCGGGCTTGCCGCAATGGATGGCGGATCCGGACGAGGCGCCGCTTCCGTGCGCAGGCAAACTGACCGTCCGGCTGAAGCCGGACACTGCATGACCGGAGAGAACGAGACACTACGATGACGGTCCCGGGCGCATCCCCGGCGAGTTGAGTCGTATGTGATCGACATGCGTGCAGGCGGTGATATACAGACCCTTGCCGTCTGCATCTCCGAATCCAACGTTGGTCGCGCAGATCTGCTCGCGCGGTTCGCCTGCCGGCTGCGGGAAGCCGCAGTGTGCCGAGACGCTTGCCCTCTGGTGACGTGATTCGCACCTCGCCAGGACCGGCCCCCGTCGTAGAGAACACATTCCCGTTCGCGTCCACCTTCATGCCATCGTTGCCTGCGACATCGAGGAACTCGACGGCGTTTGCGACGGTGTCATCCACCTGCACGTCATATCGCATGATCTTGCGGCCGATTGTGACGTAGAGCCGCGTCTCGTCTCGCGACAGGGCGATACCGTTCGGGAACCCTTCGGGGGATTCCTTGTTGCTGCCAACGAGCATGACCTTGCCGTCTCTCACGAGATAGAAGCCATTGAACGGAAGCTCGCGCTGGGGGCTGGTCGCTCCGC